>CAXUOL010000966.1:0-2689 GCA_964252435.1 uncultured Nostoc sp. | reverse complement strand
CCCCTTAGAAAGGGGAGGGAACTAGATTTCTTGTTTCCCCCCTTTATAAGGGGGGATTAAGGGGGGTAAATCGAAGGTTTGGGCTTCATTACCAAGATGTGTGTACACCGTAGTTTAGAAGAAGAGAGACTTTGAATTTTTCAGATGACGTTGAAAAGTCAGGTTAACTTAAAAGCTGATTGCAGTGCTGGAATGCCAAGATAACTTGAAAAATTCAGCAATAGCTCCCTAGTAGGGAGCTATACAATCGCTCTTTTAATAAATTGTTACTATTCTTTATATATTGTATAAATACTGGGGCAATAGTCAAGGGTAAGAGTTTGGGCTACTCAGATTGAATTAAGAAAGTTAGAACAGAAATTAGGTATCTCTAATCCAGCTATCTCTAATACGGAACTAGAAAGATAGAAGTAGCAAGCTTGAGATTGGAAGGCTACAGTTAAACAAAAAATTATCAGAGGCGATATATGGAAATTGGTGTTCCCAAGGAAAATAAGGATCAAGAGTTTCGGGTAGGGTTAAGTCCTTCTAGTGTACGGGTGCTGCGAGAAAATGGTCATAGCATCTTCGTCGAGACGCAAGCAGGTAATGGTGCTGGATTCTCCGATGATGACTACAAAAGTGCTGGAGCCGAAATTGTCCCGACATCAGAAACGGCTTGGAATCGGGAATTGGTTGTTAAAGTCAAAGAACCACTGGCATCTGAGTATAAGTTTTTGCAAAAAGGACAAATATTATTTACTTATTTACACTTAGCAGCCGATCGCAAATTGACAGAGCATTTAATTGATTGTGGCACAACTGCGATCGCTTACGAAACTGTAGAACAACCTGGTGCAAACAGACTACCTTTGCTCACCCCCATGAGCGTAATTGCCGGTCGGCTTGCAGTACAATTTGGGGCCAGATTCTTAGAACGTCAGCAAGGTGGTAGAGGTGTACTTTTGGGTGGTGTCCCTGGAGTAAAACCAGGTAAAGTAGTAATTTTAGGTGGCGGTGTTGTTGGCACAGAAGCAGCTAAAATTGCCGTAGGCATGGGTGCGCTCGTCCAGATTTTAGATGTGAGTGTCGAGCGCTTATCTTACTTAGAAACACTCTTTGGCTCTAGAGTCGAATTACTTTACAGCAACTCTGCTCATATTGAAGCCGCAGTTATTGAAGCCGATTTGCTCATCGGTGCAGTTTTAGTGTTAGGACGTAGAGCGCCAATACTAGTATCCCGCGAATTGGTCAAACAAATGCGTCCTGGTTCAGTAATAGTTGATGTAGCTGTTGACCAAGGCGGTTGTATAGAAACCTTACACCCGACATCTCACACAAATCCGGTATACCTTGAAGAAGGTGTAGTGCATTATGGCGTTCCCAATATGCCAGGAGCAGTACCTTGGACAGCAACTCAGGCACTTAATAATAGTACATTACCTTATGTTGTCCAGTTGGCGAATTTTGGAATTATGGCACTGGAGGTTAACCCAGCATTAGCTAAGGGTGTAAACGTGCAGAACCATCGCTTAGTGCATTCTGCTGTGCAAGAGGTGTTCCCAGATTTGGTAAATTAAGGTGTGCAAGGATTAGGCAATCGTTTATTTTGATGGTGGTAGCGATCGCTAATCAGACTAATTTTCTTGCTAAATGCGCGGATGGGTAGATGTACAAAATCAGAAGGAGCAAAAAAGGCTGTATGCTCCATCGATACAAGACTTTGAGGACAATGGTACTTTCAAACCATCCGCGCACCTTATTGTGAAAATGATTTTGCGTGATTTCAAAATTTTTATAAAAACGTTACATTGCAACGTTTTTACACCCAGATTCATACATTGAATTAGCAACGCCAAATAATTAAGTTGCCCGATCAATTTTTTGCACTTCTTCGTCAGATAGTTTCACGTTGATAGCACGTGTTGAGTCTTCAATGCTGGAAACCTTGCTAGCACCGGGAATAGGCAAAATAGCAGACGACTTGGAACGCAACCACGCTAGAACGATATTATACACCGACACGCCTTTTTCTTTAGCTAACTTAGCGATCGCAGAAATATCCTGCAAATCCTGATGGCGACGCCTACCACCAAAGGGACTCCAAGGTAAAAAGGTGAATCCTTGCTGTTCGCAATATTTTAATACGCCGTCATTTTCTGGCTGTCGTTGCCAAGGGCTGTATTGATTCTGCACCGAAACAATATCCACTACATCCCGCGCCCGCTTAATTTGTTCAACGGAAAAGTTAGAAACTCCCACAAACCGAATCAAACCAGCCTCCACTGCTTCTTTAACTGGCGCCAGGGATTCTTCAATGGTGTAATTAGGATCGGGAGAATGGTATTGCCAAACATCAATGGGTTTAGCACTGCCCAAAGCCTCAAAACTGGCTCGAATTGTTTGGCGCAAATGTTCTGGGTTGCCGTTACTTGTCCAGGTGCCATTGGGACGCATCAACCCGCCCTTAGTTGCTACAATCACTTGGCTAACATCGCCTTTGTAACTACTAAGTGCCTTGTGAATTAGCTGCTCATTGTGGTGCTTATCTGACTCATCTTTACAGTAAGCATCGGCAGTGTCAATAAATGTAATACCCAAATCCAAGGCACGATGAATAACTTCAATTGATTGCGATTCAGGAGGACGATTAGCAATTGACATGGGCATACCACCCAAACCAATCGCACTTACAAAGATACCAGTTTTT
>CAXUOL010000965.1:0-2693 GCA_964252435.1 uncultured Nostoc sp. | reverse complement strand
AGGGTAACGGTCTATTTAGCTTTGATGACTCAACTTTCAGTAATGATAATATCCCGGTAGCGCCAGTTCAATCGCTAACTTTTAAATTCGATAATGACCCCAATATTTACACCGCAAATAATGATGTTGAATATCCAGATTATCCCGTTGCATTTCCAACTGTATCCTTAGCAAATAACGCACCGATTGGATTGCTGTACAGCTTCCTTGACAAAGCTAATCCTGATAAAAGTTACGAAATTGCTGGAACATTATTTTCTGTCTCCTCCGAAACTTCCGATTCCGGTACAGTTTCTTATCGACAAGTACCTGAACCTAGTACTTTAGGTAGCACACTTCTTGTTAGCACTATTGGCTTGTTCATCAAAAGAAAGGTAAGATCAATCAAAAACATTAAAGCTTAACCTCGACTTAAGAGAGTGTAATGTGGTTGTATTCCCACCTACGTACACTCTCTTAATAATTGTACTAAAAAAAGCAAAACTCCAATGAAAACCACTGGCATTCATCATGTAGCTATTATTTGTTCTGACTATAATCGCTCAAAAAATTTTTATGTAGAAGTTTTAGGATTTCCGATTATTCAAGAGACTTTTCGCGCCGAGAGAAATTCTTATAAATTAGATTTAAAAGTTGCAGAAAATACTCAAATCGAACTATTCTCTTTCCCAAATCCTCCAGAACGGCCTAGTAAACCAGAGTCTTGTGGTTTAAGACATCTTGCTTTTCAAGTTGATGATGTAGAAGAAACTGTTTTTTATTTAAAATCCAAAGGGTTAGAGGTAGAAAATATCAGAATTGATGAAATTACAGGTAAAAAATTTACTTTTTTTAAAGACCCAGATAATTTACCATTAGAAATTTATGAGCGTTAAAATTAGTGCTGACAATTTCTACCACTAATTTAATTAAGCGTTTGTAGAGACGTAGCATTACTACGTCTCTATATTCTTTTTCACCAAATGTCTAATGACAAACAGAAAATTCTGAGCGTCGGAAGTCAGCGCTCAGAACTTCAAAGACAAACCTGGCGTGGTGTAAACATGCACTGTTTATTTTCCTAACAGCTTAAAAGCGATAGTTGCGATCGCGCACCCACATACTAAGTGGTACTGCTTTACCTTGTGGATCTACTTTCGCTTTTACCACAATAGGTGGTACTTGTCCTCTGCGAGTGCGTTGGGCTTGTAAGTCGTTCCGAATCTGCTGCCGTTGGTTTTCTGGGATGTAATATGTTTCCAAGCCGTAGTTAACGGAACCATCCTGATAAACACCTTTTAAGGCTACTTGATTAGCTCTAAGAGTGGTGGGGCGATCGCTACTTACTCGTAACGGTCTCCAAGCTCTCGGAACACCGCGACCAGTAGAGAATTGCTCTTGCAAAGTCACGTAAATATTGGTTCCTTCAGGCAATCTTCTGCCGCTTCCACGACCTTTGCTGACTAATGTTTGCCAGCCAGGTAGTCTGCTCAAATTTGAGATCCGGGATATGTTGTAATCTAAGGCTAAGGTGTTACCTGCGATCGCATTGTTAGGGTCTACAGGTACGGTTTGTAAAATCACCGTCTTACCTGTTACATCTGTATAAACTGCTTGGGCTGGTACTGCCATAATTAGCCCTGTTTGCAGCGCCAAGGGAGCAAGTAACCGCCAAAAAGGTAAGGGCTTATTCGATTTTTGTTCAGTAGCAATCAAGTAATCCCGAAAAGTCACCTTATTAGAAAATTCGGCTTCGGGAGACAAGGGTTTATTCTTAGATTCAGAAGAAGTATTAGTCATGAGCGTAGTCCTAAAAAGCAGAGGTCTTGAGGAGTTCAAAAGTAACGAGATTAGGACTGACGCAGAGAAACTTTAAAAATTTTGACGCACAGAGATTTTTAGTTAGGAGTTGGGAGTTAGGAGTTAGGAGTTAGGAGTTAGGAGTTAGGAATCATTCAATTTTAGATTAAGTGAACTTTTCCTGACTCCTGAATTCTGACTCCTGAGTTCTTTCATCTTTTGCCCTACTTCTTACTTGTAGAGCTAGAGCCACCAGGTAAGCGGCGTTCAAACCAGAGTCCAGCGCTAATTAAAGCAGAACCGCACAGGACATAGACTAGCGACTTAAAAAGTAAGTCGGTGTCGTACTCCTGCACGCGACTGATAATTTGCAGTGTTACTAACAGCATACCGCCCCAAAAGGAGCTTCTGTTGCTTAATTTCAATCCTTCTTGAATTAGTCCCCAGGCTAATGTTGCAAGAAGTACATTGAAAATAAAAATGCCAAGTTCATCAATCCGGCTAATAGTTTGATGCCAAAAAGGTACTATTGCAATAAAGACAAGAAATGTACTAATGACAGCAGTTGTGAAAATCACTTCGCGGCGCGGAGGGTTATTTCTTTGGCGCAGTAGAAACAACCATTGCAATACCGCCAAGCCGCTGAGAATCCCCAAATCGATGATCGGCAGAGACTCGAATAAGTTTGTCAAATTCGTTGGCTGATTATAACTATAATCTGGAGATTCCCAGACCCAACGAAAAGATAGAACGTAGAAGACAATGCCGAAGCATAGCAACGCTAAATTACGGGCTAGAGATTGAAACAATCTGTAATTTATTGTTGGAAACAGTAAGTCATCATAACTCCAGAATAATGCAGGTGGGAGTGCAAAAGCAAAAGATGCCACCCAAGGGGCTATATCAGCATAATT
>CAXUOL010000964.1:0-2711 GCA_964252435.1 uncultured Nostoc sp. | reverse complement strand
TCAAAGAAGCTCTCAATGTTTATACTCTTGACGCTTTTCCCTATGAATGGGCAAGGACGCAAAATAATCTCGCTTCTGCTTGCAGTAAAAGAATCAGAGGAGAGCGGGCTGAGAGTTTAGAACTGGCGATCGCAGCTTACCATGATGCTCTGAAAGTTTATACTGTTGATGCTTTTGCCTATAAATGGGCAAGGACGCAAAATAATCTCGCTAATGCTTACAGTAACAGAATACTAGGGGATATAGCAGAGAATCTAGAGCAGACGATCGCTTGTTTTCAAAATGCCTTGGAAGTTTATATTTTTGACACTTTTCCCTATGAATGGGGAATGACGCAAAATAATCTCGCTGTTGCTTATAGTGAGAGAATCAGAGGGGAGCGAGCAGATAATTTAGAGCAGGCGATAACAGCTTACCATGATGCTCTGAAAGTCAGAACTTTTGACGCTTTTCCCTATGATTGGGCAATGACGCAAAATAATCTCGGTGAAGCTTACCGTAATAGAATCAGAGGTGAACGGGCAGATAATTTAGAGCAGGCGATCGCTTGTTTGCAAGATGCTCTGGAAGTCAGAACTTCTGACGCTTTTCCCCAAAAGCATATACAGACTTTGTGGAACATGGGGATGACTTACCAAGACACAAACCAGATTACCTTAGCTTACAATACCTTTGAATCTGCCATTGCCAGAGTAGAATCTTTGCGGGAAGAAATAGTTTCTGGAGAAGAAAGCAAACGCAAGCAAGCGGAATACTTTAACGAAGTTTATAGCCGCATCGTAGAAGTTTGCTTGGAATTAGGTAATATCACAGCAGCAATTGAATATGTTGAACGTAGTAAAACCCGCAATTTAGTTGAACAGATCCTCACACGTGATCTGAAAACTATCTTTCCCGCAGATGTTGTCACTCAACTAGAAACATACAGGGATGAAATAGCTATAGGACAATATCAAATCCAAAATGGCAAAGCTGAAAATCCTAAAGTCCTAGCACAACGTCTCCAAGAATTGCGAGAGCAACGTAATGAATTGCAAAACCGCTATTTACCTGTTGGTTATGGTTTCAAATTTGACTCATTCCAGCCTACTTTAAATGAACATACAGCCATTATTGAGTGGTATATTCTCAACGAGAAAATTCTGGCGTTTATTGTCACAAAAACAAGAGAAGTAACAGTTTGGCAATCTCAACCAGAAGACCGAGAAGCTTTGTATGATTGGGTAAATCAATATTTGCAGAACTACTACGAGCAAAAAGATCAATGGCGAAATAACTTAGGGGAAGAACTTAAACAATTAGCCTCAATTCTGCAGATTGATGAAATATTAAGCCAGATACCAAAGCACTGCAATAAACTCATCCTAATTCCCCATCAATTCCTGCATTTATTCCCCCTTCATGCAATTCCAATAAATCAAAATTATGAAAATTCGTCTTGTCTTCTGGATTTATTTGCTGGTGGTGTCAGCTATGCACCCAGTTGTCAACTACTGCAACAGGTACAAAAGCGCGCCTGATTTTCAATCTCTATTTGCAATTCAAAATCCTACAGAAGACCTGAATTACACCAATTTGGAAGTAGAAAGCATATTATCTTACTTTCCCTCCCATCAAGTATTATCCAAAAATCAAGCCACAAAAGCTGCTTTATCCCAAGCAGCAACACAATTAAAAGAAGCAAATTATCTCCACTTTTCTTGTCACGGTTATTTTAACTTAAATTATCCCCAAAATTCTTTTTTATTATTAGCAGATGCATATATTTCCCCTATTACTGATGATGCTAACCCAGAAAAATATCTCAAAGTTTCCGATACGGAAGCTATAGATTTAAGTAAATGTTTGACATTGGGTAATTTATTTGAACGAACCTTCGACTTTAGTCAAACTCGTCTCGTGGTTCTCTCGGCTTGCGAAACAGGTTTAACTGACTTCAATAATACCAGTGATGAATATATCGGCTTACCTAGTGGATTTCTCTACGCAGGTAGTAGCAGTGTTGTAAGTAGTTTATGGACGGTAAACGATTTATCAACATCCTTTTTGATGATTAAGTTCATTCAAATTTTAAAAAATGCTACAGATATGTCAATACCACTTGCTATGAATCAAGCCCAGCGTTGGTTGCGGGATGGTACTAAAGAAGAATTGCAGGAATGGGTAAAAAAATTGGCGTTAGATAGCACTAAGAAAGGAAAGATACGTCGTCAAATTAATAATATGACTGGAGAGCAACCATTCAACTCTCCCTTTCATTGGGCTGCATTTACTGCTGTTGGCAAATAGGAGAATAATAATGTCTGATTATGAAATAATTGTCAATATTTTTATCCATCTGCTGAAGACTCAATCTTGTCTATTTTCAGCAGAAGATAAAATTACACTAATAAAATTGATTAATAAACAACCTGATGACATTATATCTTTATCCAATGCTATCTCAGATTGGTGTGCAAAACATCCTGAAGTAGATAAAGCTTTAGGAGAATTTGAGAAAATAGTAGTAAGAGGGCCAGGCGATAAGCAAGCAAATACAAATATTCCCAAATACGAACTTGATAAAAAGAATATACTTAATGAGATTCAACAAAGTTCGTCATCTGCTAAGGAGACAAAAAAACCGACTTAGGCTAAGAGGTTGTTTGAAAAGTGGTATGTTGTAATTTTTATCGAATTATTACCCCCCTTAGTCCCCCCTTATAAAGGGG
>CAXUOL010000963.1:0-2713 GCA_964252435.1 uncultured Nostoc sp. | reverse complement strand
ATAACTATGGAATCAAAGCAAGATGACATTACTATTCTTCAAGAAGCTGAGAAGCGTTTACGGCGACTGTCTCCAGAAAAGCTGCGGATAGTGAGTGATTTTCTGGCCGATCTAGAAGAAAGAGAAGAAAATGAGGCGACAATGGAACTTTTGAATGTCCCTGGTTTTGAGCAAGCTTTGCGTGAAGCTATGCAGGAAGCTGACGCTGGGGAAGTGGTGTCATTTGACAGTATTCGTCGTCATGTATGAACTGGTACTGACTCGCAAAGCACAGAAGTTTTATCAAGAAGTAGATGCATCACTAGCCCAACGACTAAACCGTTGCTTTGACCAACTACGAGAGAATGCTTATGAACATCCAAACATTAAGCGGCTCAAAGGTGATTTCGCTGGGTCTTTTTCGCTATCAAGTTGGTGTCTGGCGAGTTGTTTATAAAGTGGATGAAGAACAGCAACTAATTACTATTTTACTGATAGCCCATCGGAGCGATGTATATCGGTAAGTATGTGGTATGTCTAAACTATTAATGTGGATACAGGCACTGGACAACAACTTGCATTACAGGAAATACTGATGGAACGTTCAAAATTAATTGCTATTCTTACAGGTGCAATTTCGGTCATTTTAGCGATCGCCTACCTCATCGTAGTCCAACTCCTGGACTACCGGGACATGAAACCCGCCCCCATGAGTCAAGTTGTCTCGCCACCTGCCATTACTATCTCTCACTGGCAGGTTGACAAAATCACCCAAATGTAAATTACCTTTGGTCGATTTGTAGAGACGCAATCAATAGCGTCTCTTGTTATTTAGATCGATTGATAAAACTAATGATAACTATTGATTCATCTCTGACTCAATGCATGGATAAGAATAAATACTTATTATTATTTGCTGAAATAGTTGATTATATAAGAAATAATTAGAGTAGTTATCTCAAATTTATTTAGATAAATTAATTCCATTTTGACAGATATAACGGTAAGCTGTTTCTAAGAAAATTAAATAAAGATAAATTTGCTGATCTGCGACGCTAAATAGCCCGTCGTAGACATTGCTAGGTTAACGGGGATCAACACCAGTTAACTCAAAACTACAAATTTTTGATAACAATAATAGAGGTGAGTTGATGGCTCAGTTTCTACTAGAGACTGTTTGGCTAGTTCCGTGCTATGCCTTAATAGGTGGCTTGTTAGCCGTGCCTTGGTCGCCAGGGATCATTCGGAAAACGGGGCCAAGACCGGCGGGTTATGTAAACTTGGTGATGACATTTTTGGCATTTGTACATAGTGCGATCGCCTTACAAGCAACTTGGAATCATCCAGCCCAAGAAGTATTTATTCCTTGGTTATCTACAGCTGGTTTAAACCTGACAATTGCTTTGGAAATTTCCTCGGTGAGTGTCGGCGCTTTAGTTGTGATTACTGGCTTGAACTTGCTGGCGCAGATTTATGCGATCGGCTACATGGAAATGGATTGGGGTTGGGGACGCTTCTATTCTTTGTTGGGATTATTTGAAGCGGGATTGTGTGCCCTTGCTTTATGTAATAACTTGTTCTTCAGCTATGTAATTTTGGAAGTCCTGACACTGGGAACCTATCTACTAGTCGGCTTATGGTTTAGCCAGCCTTTGGTAGTTTCAGGTGCAAGAGATGCGTTTTTAACCAAGCGGGTGGGAGACTTATTCTTGCTGATAGGCGTGTTGGCATTATGGCCTTTAGCTGGAACTTGGAATTATACAGAATTAGCTGAATGGGCGGCTACTGCTAACGTCAACCCGACAACTATGGCACTGGTAAGTTTAGCTTTAATTGCTGGGCCGATGGGTAAATGTGCCCAATTTCCCCTGCATTTATGGCTAGATGAAGCGATGGAAGGCCCTGTTCCCAGTACGATTTTGCGGAACTCGGTAGTAGTAGCTAGTGGTGCATGGGTGCTAATTAAATTGCAACCTGTATTAAGCTTGTCGCCTATAGCTTCCTCAGCGATGGTGGCGATTGGTGCAGTGACAGCCGTGGGTGCTTCTTTGATTGCGATCGCTCAAATCGATCTTAAACGCTGTCAATCCTATTCTGTCAGTGCATACATGGGTTTAGTATTCATCGCTGTGGGAGTGCAACAAGACGAAGCAGCGCTGTCGTTAGTCCTTAGCAACGCCATATCCGCAGCATTGATGGTGATGAGTACTGGCGGAATTATCTGGAATAGCATCACCCAAGATGTCACCCAATTAGGCGGATTGTGGGCACGTCGCCCGATTTCTGCGATCGCCTTTATCGTTGGAAGTTTGGGGTTAATTGCTTTTCCACCATTGGGTGGCTTTTGGGCGCTGATGGAATTAGCAGATGGGTTGTGGGAAACCCAACCTTGGTTAGTGGGAGTATTAATAGCTGTAAATGCTTTGACAGCTGTGAGTTTGACCAGAGAATACGCTTTAGTTTTTGGCGGTAAAGCTAGACAAATGGCCCAGCGATCGCCTGAAGTTCACTGGCCGATGATTCTGCCGATGGTAATCTTACTTGGCTTTAACCTACATCTTCCTTTAGTGTTGCAAAACTTATCACTTTTACCCAATTGGGCAACTCTAAATAAAGATGTTGCACTACTTTTAGTTTGGTCGAGTATTTTCAGTTGCAGCATCACGGGCGTGATTTATTTAGGCAATATTCCTAAACCGATTCGTCTCCCTTGGAAAGGTTTACAAGACTTAAT
>CAXUOL010000962.1:0-2724 GCA_964252435.1 uncultured Nostoc sp. | reverse complement strand
GGGGAGTGGGGAGTGGGGAGTTAGGAGAGACGCGATTAATCGCGTCTGTACAAGAGTTAGGAGTTAGGAGTGAAGAATTATCTCCCTCATCTCCCCTCGCTCTCCCATATCCCCGATTACTCGCCAAAATTTCTAATAGCTGCGTTTGAAGAGGGCTAGAATCTTGGGCTTCGTCTTCAAAGACGGCGAATATTTGGTTTTGCTCAATGTGACGGGCACTGTCATTTTCTAAAACGCGCAGTGCGGCTAAAATCATATCGTCGTAATCTATAAAATCACGCGATCGCATTAAATTTTGATATTGCTCGTACAATCCCGCTGCTACACTCAAAATTGCATATTCGTCTGTGGTTTGTTTACTCCACTCCCGCAATTTTTCTGGCGATATCCCAGAACTTTTTGCTTCATGAATTACCGTATTAGCCAATTCCGGCAATACTTCTGTTCGCAGCACCGATTGACGACGCAACCTTTCTGTCTCTTCTCCGTCAAATTGATGACCTTCCAATAACCGCAAATATACATTTGGATTATTTACAATCCATTGTTCTACAGCAGTTCGGATAAAACGGTGACTTTGGGTTGGCGTAATTAATATGACATTTTCTAATTGCAAACCCGACAAATTAGAATGGCGGTTGGCAATGTTCAACGCTAGACCGTGTAGAGTATAGACAAAAAAGCCCGTTTGAGGTAGAGATAAATCATCTCGTAAAAATTTGCGAATCTTCGCTTTAATATTGGCAGCAGCGGAGCGAGTAAAAGTAACCACTACCAACTGACGACGGGAAGATGAACGCTCATATTGACGGGCAATTGCGATCGCTGCTGCTGCCGCCATCCCAGTAGATTTGCCTGCACCAGGAACGGCTGAAATAGCTAAAGGGCCAGATTGCCAATCAGCCATTTGCTGCTGTCCAGGACGGAGACTGTTGCGGATTGCGAGAATCTTCTCCTGCAAAGAAGGAATAAGCGATCGCTCAGACAATTCTGAGTCAAGTAATTCTTGAACAACAGGAGTAGTAAATTTAGAGTCGGACATATTAAATTATATATTTTAAATAGATATTGAATTTAATTCCCAAACCACAGATATGAATAATCTTCGGTGATTCTAATCCCAAATTATTAAATAACGCGATGTGCGACTTATTCTTTAAACCCCACTTCCATTCCTCTCCCCCAAAGGGAGAGAGGCTTTGATTCTTGCTCCCCTTCCCTAGTAGGGAAGAGGGGTTGGGGGTTAGGTTTGAGAGAAAGTTGCACACGGCGTTAAATAAATTACTCCACTGTTTTTGCCCTAATTATTCTAGGACACAAGCTATATCAGAAATATTATGTCAATCCCCTGACTGAAGATATAACGCTTGGTTAATTTGTTCAGTTAGGGGATTGTTAAGAAAATTAGACTAGTTCTTTGATATTTTGCCGTTCATCCACAGTTGATTCACTAAAGACGGCTACGTACAACCATCCTGCTAAAATAGCCCCCAAGATCGGAGCTATCCAGAACAGCCAGACTTGTGAAAAGAGTTCTACACCCGCAAATAGAGCAACTCCAGTACTACGGGCAGGATTAACCGAGGTATTGGTTACAGGAATGCTAATTAGGTGAATTAAAGTGAGTCCAAAACCAATTGCCAGTGGTGCAAATCCTTTAGGAGCACGGCTATCAGTCACACCCAGAATAATCAGCAGAAACATGAAAGTCATCACAACTTCAGTAATCAAGCAAGCAAACAGCGTGTACCCACCTGGAGAATGAGTACCGTAACCGTTGGTAGCCAGTGGGTTGGAGCCAGTTAGGGTAAATCCAGTTTTGCCGCTAGCAATCAGGTAGATAATGCCCGCAGCAACAACTGCACCGATTACTTGAGAGACGATATAAGGTAGTAAGTCAGATCCCGGAAAGCGCTTACCTGCCCACAGTCCAAAGGAAACAGCTGGATTGAAATGACCACCAGAAATATGACCAAGAGCATAAGCCCCTGTGAGGACAGTAAGCCCGAATGCCAAAGATACACCTACTAATCCAATACCCAATGGAAAAGAAGTATTTTCGCTGATTTTTGCAGCATCTGCTGTGTAGGCTGCGGCTAGAACAGCACTACCACAGCCACCTAAAACAAGCCAAAATGTGCCGATAAATTCTGCCAAACAACGTTTTGTGAGAGACATTTTTGGGAAATTCCTTGTTCCGCTACAAATTAGTGATAGTTACGTTACACAATGTTTAAGTCATTGCTGTCAACAGAAAATCTATTGCCTTTGTTGCGTTATGAAACTAAATCGAAAAAAATAGGAATTTTTTTTCTCAATAGTTACTTGTGGTGATAAAATATGAAAATACAGCAAAAGCTAAAATAACAGAAAAAATACTTAATTTCTTAATAATTTTGCTCTCATAATAAATTCGTTGCAATACGGTTGGTCTTAGCTTCAAAAACCTTAAACTGTGTAGCTTGTCTATCTAGTAATGGTATCAAGGCAAACCCAACAAATCACCAAAAATGTTGGGCTTAGTTGTTCAACCCAACTGACCAAATAATTACTAATTCGTAATTCGTAATTCGTAATTAAAGAGGGTACAAGCCCCCACTGATTGTAACTACGAATTACGAATTATCAATTACGAATTATTTTGACGATTTTTATAAAGAAGGGGAAGGGGGGAAGGGGGAAAGGTAAAAACCTCGCCCGCAAGTGGCGCGAAATAATCCAAAT
>CAXUOL010000961.1:0-2727 GCA_964252435.1 uncultured Nostoc sp. | reverse complement strand
GAGTTAGGAGTTAAGAGTTAGGAGTTAAGAGTTAGGAGTTAAGAGTTAAGAGTTAAGAGTTTTGTTTATCTCCTTGTCCCCTTGTCCCCTCATCTCCCTCATCTCTCTGACTTCCTTTCCTCCCATGCCCTATTCCCAATCCCCTTAAAACTTGCTTATTGCATCAAGCTATGAGATATTACATATAAATAACATAAAACCTATCGTATTACCGTAGTTTAAAACTAATGCCTCAGCATTTGGGTTTAAAGGAGTAATTAAAATGACAATTGCACGACAAAACACCGCAGCATCCTTACCAATCACCATTTACGATTCTGAAAGTGCCGATATAACTAACTTATGGAAGCTTGTGCGACTAGGTGCAAATAACTTTTGGTGGCGCACTAAGCCATATACAACGATTATCGGCGTTATGCTGCTAACCTTAGTAAGTCTGATTTTTCTAAGTATGCATTGGTATTACCGCAGACTGTTCCTATTTCTCAGCCATCAAGTCATTGGTAGCGATCGTGGGATAAGCAATTAAAAATTAAAATCCACGGCGAGAAGTGTTTGGTGATCGTCTCAATCGCCTAATCTTGCTTCCTTTACATTACTTTAGAGACAGTCTCTAAAAATTCAGCTTAATTCTTCTAGTAGAGGAGAGAGCTAATTAAAAATGCATATACTGCAATTACCAAGCAATAGTTTGTATAAGCCCCTAGTTAAAGACCTACTAGGAGCTTTTTTTTAATTGACTATCTACCTCAAATGGATTATATACAGGGTTAGCGCGTCTCAAACCCTATTGACAGATGGATTATAAGAAAGTGTTGAGTTAGGGAGAGCCGCCGCCAACACAGAAACCATATACTGATTATTCATCGCGGCTCGTCGAGACTTTTGGCGAATACTGCGGCAAAAAGATGATTCTCGCTCTAAGGCATTGAGGGCAATGCGACGTAGCTTTAGCATTATTCTGTGGGCTGTGCAGAGAACGAATCCGACATTCATCCTCATTGAAAGTGACTCATACTCACATCAACATCTTTAAATCCATTGGACTGGGCTGTCTCAAACCAATTCTTTACTTGCTGGTGCAGTGTAGGATGATTATCTTTCAAGCTCAAAATGTAATCAGAATCAGCCGCGATAATTTTCTGGGCAATCGATTTTTGAGTACCCATTGCATCAATAGTAATGATGCAGCCCATGATCTCTGAGCGACGTTCATTGATCTTTAACCCAGACCAAGGTGCTTCGGTTAAAAAGTGGTGTAAACGATGGTAAGTCACCCCTATAGCGTCCTCTGCCATTTGAAAGAGGTTTTTTCTCTCACTTTCTCCCAATAATCCCCCTAAATAATGTCTAAACTCTCTTTTTTGAGCTTTATGAGTAAACACGTCATCAAACCGTTTACACCATTTTTCAAGTCCAGTAATTTTTCAGTATTGGAAACCTCTATTTCCATACAGGCAATATATTTATCAAGGAATTAAATTGCGAGTTCCTATGGATATAATTGCGAATGAATTTCTGAAATTGAGTAATTTTCAACGTGCGTGGGAAAAAGTAGCAGAAAATCGGGGTTGTGCGGGTGTAGATGGAGAAACTATTGATAAATTTGCTAGCAATCAAACCATTAATATTTATCAATTGCGAGATGCTGTTAGCAATACTACATACCAACCTCAGCCTTGCAAGCAGGTAATTATTCCCAAAAAAAATGGCAGTCGGCGAGAGTTAAAAATACCTACAGTGCGGGACAGAATTGTTCAGCAGGCTTTGCTAAATGTGCTTTATCCAATAATGGAGGAGAAGTTTTCAGCAGCAAGTTTTGCTTATCGCCCTAATTTATCATACCTCAATGCAGTGGAGAAAGTAGCTGAGTTGCGAGACAATGGTTATTGTTGGGTGTTAGATGCAGATATAGTTAAATTTTTTGATAACATTGTTCATCAAAGGTTATTAAAAGAAGTCAGAATCCATATAGATAATTTGGGTATTTTATGTTTGATTAAATCTTGGGTATCAGTTGGGGTATTAACTGAAGAGGGAGTAGTATTACCCCAAAAAGGCATCCCGCAAGGTGCAGTAATTTCGCCAATGCTGGCCAATATTTATCTGCATGAATTTGATGAATTTATCACAGCAACAGATTTAAAACTTGTGCGTTATGCAGATGATTTTCTGATTTTAGCGTCCACTCAAGAGCGGATTTTACAAGCACAATTAGAAATCATTAGTCTTTTGGATTCTATGGGATTGATGATGAATGCCGATAAAACCCAAATTACGAATTTTAACCGAGGTTTTCGGTTTTTAGGTCATGGTTTTTTAGAAAATGCAATTTTCCCGCTAGATGTTAACTCAGAGAAGCTGAAATCTGGGACAGAGAAAAGTAAAGGTAAAAAAAAAGTCCCAGCATTAAACAAGAAGCCCAAGCAAAAAATATAGTTTTAAAACTTTTACTATCAGGTCGCGCTAAGATAGGAAGCCCGATAACTTCATAACGCTGATATTTTAAATAATCAATAAACCGCCTTTGTCCATCATTCATCGGCGAATGAATACCAGTATAATATTTAAAATTAGTCCGGCTAGCATCTTGGGAAAGTTCTATCCGTAAAGCATCATAATCTAGTTCAATTTGCAATCCATCAACAGCAAAACTTAAATTATTACCATCTATATATAGGGCTAGTATTTGATTTCTGAAAAATCTCCGTACATCTGAAGAGACAG
>CAXUOL010000960.1:0-2728 GCA_964252435.1 uncultured Nostoc sp. | reverse complement strand
CCCTGCCTCCTGCCCCCTGCCCCCTGCCTACTGTTGATAAGCTTTAACAAAATCACTGTTAAAAAATCTAAAAATTTTAGTAAAAGTACTCACTGCATTGGCCAGACTTGTATTTTTAGGTAAATGTAGTTTGTTAGATATTTATAAAGTGTTGGGGAGTCTAGTAGATGAAGATACTGGTAGTGAGTTGGGAGTTTCCACCAAGGATTATTGGGGGAATTGCGCGACATGTGGCGGAGTTGTACCCGGAACTGGTAAAGCTAGGACATGAAATTCACCTGATTACAGCGGAGTGTGGTCACGCGTCGATGTATGAGGTAGTTGAGGGAGTAAAGATACATCGAGTGCCAGTGGCATATAGTAACGACTTTTTCCACTGGGTAGTCAATCTCAACTTGAGTATGGGAGATCACGGTGGTAAGTTGATTTTAGAAGAAAGGCCCTTTGATTTAATTCATGCCCATGATTGGTTAGTCGGAGATGCTGCGATCGCTCTTAAGCATAATTTTAAAATACCACTAATTGCCACAATTCATGCTACCGAATACGGACGCTATAACGGTATTCACACAGATATTCAAGGTTATATAAATGGCAAAGAAACCTTGTTAGCTTACAACGCTTGGCGGATTATTGTTTGTAGCGACTATATGCGCCAAGAAGTAGAACGAGCGCTCTACAGTCCTTGGGACAAAATCGATGTCATTTATAACGGCATCCGAGCCGAAAAGAAACAGCATCACATAGATTTTCATGCTCTAGATTTTCGCCGCCAATTTGCCGCAGACGAAGAAAAAATCGTTTACTACCTCGGTCGTATGACCTACGAAAAAGGTGTACCGATATTGCTCAATGCTGCACCCAAAATCCTTTCCCAAATGGGAGGTAACGTGAAATTTGTCATCGTTGGTGGTGGCAATACCGACCATCTCAAGCGCCAAGCCTGGGATTTAGGAATTTGGCATCATTGCTATTTTACGGGTTTTCTCTCCGATGAATACTTAGATAAATTTCAAACTGTCGCTGACTGTGCCGTTTTTCCGAGTCTTTACGAACCCTTTGGAATTGTAGCTTTAGAAAGCTTTGCCTCGCGTGTACCTGTAGTAGTTTCTGATACTGGTGGTTTTCCAGAAGTGGTGCAACACACCAAAACAGGCATTGTAACTTGGGTGAACAATCCCGATTCTTTAGCTTGGGGAATTTTGGAAGTGTTGAAAAATCCAGGTTATCGCCAATGGTTGGTGGATAACGCTTATGAGGATTTAGAGCGACGCTTTAGCTGGCCAAAATTAGCCAAGCGAACCGAGCAAGTATATCAGCAAGTTGTACAAGAGCGATCGCAAATTGCCTGGTAAGATAGATCCCTGATTTCTTGAAGAAATCGGGGATCTAAAATTTACTTTGGGTTTACCCTTCTGGTTCCTAATTCCTGGCAATTATCAGGAGGAACTAAATAGTGAAAACATAGTTATTCATAATATTAGGTAACTATTCCCAGTAATTACAGAAGTATCTGGACAACTAATACCTAGTCTATTTTAAATTTTATCTAGCCGGAATTAAACGCTACAAGCAATCTAGAGATTTTCGCACAGTAACGCAGAGAATTAATAATCACTTTGCGTTATTTTGCGTTAACAAACAGTACAAGACTTGTACGCTGGAAATTCTACCCGCTCTAGTGCCACAGTTAAGCTAGTGCGCGTCTAAATTGCACATTTTTCGTCAAGACTGTCCTAAGTCAATTGGTTATTCACAACAACTGATAAATGACTAATGATAAAGGACGAGTTTCACGAATAAATAAGCAATTAAAATGCGTCACAGCCTAGCAATAATTGCAGTTTGCTCCAGAAGTTTAGTATGACAAAGGCATTCCCAAGCATAGCAAGGCGCTTGAAAAGTAGAGGAATCAAGTTGTTGAATATGGGAACCTTCCTGATAACCCGTTTTATTGAAAGCTGGAAACGCTTCTTCCTGGGTGACACTGTTGATGTTCGCCCCTCCACCTCTGGCTCCTTTGATGTCCGTCCCTCCTTAGCGGGCCCAGTCCTGAGTTTGGGTGGGGGAGGCCCCGATGTCGATGATGCTATCCAGTGGATGATTAACCAAGTTAGAGGAGGTAGTAACTCCGGTACTAAAGTTAATGTTGTAGTTCTCCGCACTAATGGTAATCACGATTACAATCGACTAATTTATGCCATGAAGGGTGTAAATTTTGTGGAAACTCTTCTAGTTAGGGATAGACAAGAAGCAAACAAAGCTGAGATTTATGAAAAAATCCGCAATGCTGATGTAGTTTTCTTTGCTGGCGGGGATCAATGTCAATACATCCGCAACTGGAAAGATACCAAGCTTGAGGCTGCTGTTAAGTCAGTTTACCTTAAGGGAGGTGGTATTGGTGGCACTAGTGCGGGTGCAATGATTCAAAGTGATTGCGTCTATGATGCTTGCGCTTCTTCGGAAAAAGGCATTGAAACTAGAGACGCACTCGAAGATCCCTACCGAGACATTACTTTTACTTACAACTTTTTCAATTGGAGTAATTTGAAGGGAACTATCGTAGACACACACTTCGATAGGCGAGAAAGAATGGGTCGAATTATGACTTTCATTGCCCGTCAAATTAAGGATGGTGTATCTAGCAGTGTTTTAGGTATAGCGGTTAGTGAAAGTACATCGGTTCTTGTGGATAAAAACGGTTTGGTGAAAGTTATGGGTAGGGGTG
>CAXUOL010000959.1:0-2731 GCA_964252435.1 uncultured Nostoc sp. | reverse complement strand
GTTGCCCATCACTGATGCTGCGACTGTTGAAATTAGACCAGAACAACTCCCCTTAGCCGGATTTCATCCCCGATGGCTACCTTGAGAGAATAATTCGTAAGTCGTAATGACGCTCCTGCGTCGCTAACGCTGCGCTAACGTAATTCGTAATTCGTAATTGTGAGTAGCAATAACTGTAGGGTGGGCACTACTATAAACATCAAATTTAGGTTGCCTCGTTCCCAGCCCGAGACCGGGAATGTCCCCAATTGAGGCTCCGCCTTCCTTACGGCAGTAGCACAACGAGCAACATTTCTAGCCAGAGGCTGGAAACAAGATTTGAAAATCGTTTTAGCTTAAGTTAACACGTACGATCATTGCTGTGTTCTTACAAGGTATGTGGTTAAGATAAATGAAACCTGCTGTAATTACGAATTACGAATTACGAATTAGTAATTATTTGTTGATAATTTATCCAAGCTTCCCAAAAAATATAGATTGATAGTATTCCTAAAAAAATACGAAGTACTAAGCTCACAGTATAATCTGGTAGTTTTGGCAATGCGCGAGTACTCATCTGAACGCCTAAAAGACCGCCACATCCCAAAACTATACCTTGAGTAAACAGAATATTTCCCTCTAAAGTGTGTCCTGTGCAGGCAGCTAAACCAGTGATGACAATCACGCCCAAACTAGTCTGAATTGCTACTTTAATTTCTTCTTTTAGTAATAACATTTGCAGTGGCACCATAATTGTACCGCCACCTAAGCCGAATAAACCTGCTAAAATTCCTGCTGCTCCCCCAGTGCCAATTTTAGAAACTAATGGGTAAAATACTGGGGCTGTATCCTCTTTTTCCTGCAAGGATAGTTGCTTGCGAAGTTCAATCAGGTAGATATTAGCAAGTAGTATGATGCCAAAAGTAAAGAGTATTATATAAGATGGAATTTTATTTGCGAAATATACACCTATTCCAGTAGTTAAGAAGGCTGGAATTCCTAAATAAATTACTCGTTGAAAGTCAAAGTAGCCCATCCACCAATTTTGCAAACTTCCAGAAATTGAAGTAATCACAATAGCAAGGCTACTAGTAGCGATCGCCTGAACGGGAGTATAACCTAGTGTGACTAAAAGAGGAATTGTGATAATACCGCCACCTATTCCTAAAAGTCCAGCTATGACTCCAGATATTAAACCCCCACTCACTAAAATCAACCAACTAAAATCAATCATAAATAATTATTTTTCTAGAGAACTGATAGTGCTGAGTTAGGAGTTAGGAGTTAGGAGTTAGGAGTTAGGAGTTAGGAGAATTTCCCCCATCTCCCCCATCTCCCTCATCTCCCTCATCTCCCTCATCTCCCTCATCTCCCCACTCCCACTCCTCGTACTGTCACCGGATGATTAACAACACCTCCGTAGAGTAATCCAGAATCATTCCACGGAACTGTAGTCGGTTGTGTATTACCTAAATTGTCAGTAGCACGAGCTTGGAGAAAGTATTCCCCAGGAATTGGGTTCCATTCAATGTCCCAGCGTACCCACGCAAATGGAAAATTTGGTTCTCTCAGTCGTGCAAATTGCCAAGTTTTGCCACCATCTAGACTGACTTGCACACGTACAATCTTTCCTTTTCCAGACCAAGAACGTCCACGTAGTAAGTGGCTTTTAGCAGAAAGCGTAGCGGGCCAAGCCAACTCAAAGGCGCTTTTGACATTTTGATAGGTAATCAGCTTACCTTTATACGGTGCGATCGCTGGATAATCTGCACCAACCAACACCATCTGCTCTGTCACCCACTGGGTATATATCGGCGTTTCGGAAACTTCAATCCGCTCAATCCATTTAACGTTGGCGTTTCCTCCCCAACCAGGGAATAACACACGGCACGGCTGACCATGATCTGGAGGTAATGGTTCTCCGTTCATGGCATAGACGACGAGCGAGTTATCTGCTAATGCTTTGCTAATTGGAACTACACTACTGAACTTGGATTTATTTGCTTCCTTTGAGTCCAACGAATCCACATCTGCACCCTCAACGAGTACATCTTTTGCTGTGGATTTCAGTCCAGCTCGTTCTAATAACATACCAAGTGGTACACCAGTCCACTCAGCCACACCAATAGCCCCAAGTCTCCACCGTGTTCCAGGGAGTGGTGTGTTGTAAGCTTCTTCAAAGAAGCGGCGACCGTTAGCAGCACACTCAATGGCACAAGTGACTGAGATGGATGGCATGGCGATGATTTCATCGTAGGTAAATTCGCAAGGTGCAGAAACGCCAGTTCCATGAATTTGCAAACGCCATGTAGATGGGTCAAAGGGAGGTGGTGCGCTACGGTTGTGAACATAGAACCAATCATTTGGTACTAAATAACCACGCCCATACATCGCTTCCCAGTTCATCTCTAATGTGCCTTTGCTATGAGAGATATACCCTGGTGGCAATGGCTTAAGTATTTTGCTGGCTTTAGTTTTAATGGCTGTCTGACTGTGAGCAGGCGCAGGTTTAGCTAATCCCCCGATGGCTGTGGCGCCAACCATAGTAGCTAGTATTTTCAGAAAGCGCTGGCGCGAAATACCTGCATCTGTACTTTTTTGCCAGATGCACTGTTCAACCCGTGCCTGTAAATAATCCTCTTGGTCAAAGAGGTTTTCATCGCTCAAGCTATTACCCCCTTGTAATTCGTAATTCGTAATTTAAGATACACAGGATAAGGCTTGATAAAGGAGCAAGGGAGCAGGGGAGCAG
>CAXUOL010000958.1:0-2733 GCA_964252435.1 uncultured Nostoc sp. | reverse complement strand
TGCTCCCCCTGCTCCCTCTTTGGGTGGTCGATGATAAACAGTCTGACCGTGGGAGCCAATGAGAGTGGCTGGCTGATGACCAATTTGAATATTTTGGGCGGCTTGGGCAAAGACTTGAGCGATCGCATCATCTATTTCTGCTAATTCTGCCATTGAGATGGCAACGCCTGCACCAACTGCTAATATTCTTTCTCTGAGTTCGGCTGGATAAGGATATGTTGCCCCGGCTAGCAACTCAACTTTGATATCCAATTCTGTGCCGGAAATCTCTACCAACGCAGCGTCTATGCCATCTACGGATGTGCCACTAATTAAACCAATAACGCGAGTAGGGACAACAGCTTTTTCAGTTGGATGCATCGATTGAGATTCTTTTGTTGATTGCAAGAGTTTAGTTTAATTCATGTTACTAGCTATGTCAAAACACTCAGGTTACATAGTTGACTACAGAAGGAAAAGTAAATAGAGCGAGGGAAGAATATCAAAACTAATAGTAATAACCGCGAATCTATTTCTATTTATCAGCAAACAAAGATTTCATATAGTTTTGTTTGTTATCTTGATTGTTCCTTAATCAGGACAATATCAGAAGATACAAATTCTTGATATATACGAGCTAACTTTACAACTTTTTTATCTTTAGATAAAGAATAGATACTCTCTCCACTTTTTCAGCAAGTGAAACTACTTATTTATGTTCAAAGTTCCCTCAATTATTTCGGTATTGACTGGGGAGCTATTAGTTCTGGTAACGTTTTTTCCTTCTACAATGGCGATACTCTGATCAAATCATTTACAACTGAGGATGTGAACCCAGTTGCTCCAATTCATGCGTCACAGCATTACGGTGAAGGAAATGGCTACCTTCACTTCTACTCAGATAGCAGCAATGATATTTTCAACAAGATTGTCATTACCCAAGAAGGTGGTGGTGGATTTGAAAGTGACAACCATTCTTTCCATCAAGGAACTGACAAATTTACAGGTTTTGACCCTAAATCTGTTCCTGAGCCTAGTGTTACCTTAGGTATGCTGGCTGTAGGTGGTATGTTTCTACGCAAGCGCAAGAATGAAAAGTTGCAAAGTGTAAGGCAATCTCATTAAATATATCAATCTTGGCTCAGTAAGATTTTCCTGATTTTCTCTACACTCTAACCTTAGCCTGTATAAGGATTTCAAAACTAAGTTAATATTAAATACAAATTAGGGTGAGCTTACTTAGGTAAACTCGCCCTAATTCTTTTGCTATTTACGATCGCCCCTTCTTCTATAATCGATGCTACCCATAGCAAGCTTGAGAAAAATTTTCTTTTTCTATACTCAATAACTGCTTAGAGCTTAACCGAACTGGATTAAGAGTGAACTATAATTTTGACTCCTAACTCCTAAATCCCCTTATAGGTTGTTGCATGAATAAAATATACATGGATTAGTTTAGATATAATAATGACTCATTCTTTGTTGTCCTAACTGGAGAAATTAATGGGTCGCGCCAAAAAGGTTGTCCTGGCATATTCTGGCGGAGTGGATACCTCAGTTTGCATCCCCTACCTCAAGCAGGAGTGGGGTATAGAAGAGGTAATTACCCTAGCAGCAGATTTAGGTCAGGGAGATGAATTAGAGCCAATCAGAGAAAAAGCCCTGAAATCGGGTGCAAGTGAATCCTTAGTGGCGGATGTCAAAGACAGCTTCGTTAAAGATTACGCCTTTGGAGCGATTCAAGCCAATGCCCTTTATGAAAATCGTTATCCTCTAGGAACCGCCCTGGCTCGTCCACTGATTGCCAAAATATTAGTAGAAACAGCCGAAAAATATGGTGCTGATGCGATCGCTCACGGTTGCACCGGCAAAGGCAACGATCAGGTTCGCTTTGATGTCTCTGTCACCGCCTTAAACCCCAACTTGAAGATCCTCGCACCAGCCAGAGAATGGGGGATGAGTCGTGAGGAAACGATCGCTTATGGGGAAAAGTTTGGTATTCCCTCACCAGTCAAAAAATCTTCTCCCTATAGTATTGACAAAAATTTGCTTGGTCGTAGTATTGAAGCTGGTTTACTCGAAGATCCTTCATTTGAGCCACCAGAAGAAATTTATGAGATGACCAAATCGATCGCTCACACTCCCAACGAGCCAGAGTACATCGAAATTGGTTTCCAGGGTGGTATTCCCACAACCCTCAACGGTATAGCCAAAAAGCCAGTTGAGCTAATTGAAGAACTCAATCAGGCGGTAGGAAATCATGGCATCGGACGGATTGATATGATTGAAAACCGTCTGGTGGGGATCAAATCGCGGGAAATCTACGAATCACCCGCAATGTTGGTGCTAATTCAGGCACATAGGGATTTAGAAAGCTTGACTTTAACGGCAGATGTTACCCATTACAAGCGTGGAATTGAAGAAACTTACAGCCAAATCGTTTACAACGGTTTGTGGTACAGTCCACTGAAAGTTGCACTTGATGCCTTTATTCAAAAGACACAAGAGCAAGTTTCTGGAACTGTGCGAGTGAAGTTGTTCAAGGGCAACTCTACAATAGTTGGGCGTTCGAGCGATAATTCTCTCTACACTCCCGATTTGGCAACTTACGGAGCCGAAGACAAATTTGACCACAAAGCCGCTGAAGGCTTTATCTATGTTTGGGGATTACCGACTCGCATTTGGTCAAAGCAGATTAGGGGTTAGGAGTTAGGAGTTAGGAGTTAGGAGTTAGGAGTTAGGAGTTAGGAGTTA
>CAXUOL010000957.1:0-2735 GCA_964252435.1 uncultured Nostoc sp. | reverse complement strand
CCCCTCTGCTCCATTAGGAATACTCGGCAAAGGAGCTGTATAAGCAATATTAAATTCGCCGCGATCGAGTTTGGGAATAAACCCTTTGGGAATTAGTGGAATCAGTGCTATCCCTGCAATGAAGCTGAGTACAGCTAACCCAATAACTATCTTTCGGTGATTTAAAGACCAACTCAACAAACTTCTGTAAGATTGGGTAAACGCCACCCAGATTTTTGCTTCTCGACGCGGGGAGAGCGAGGATTTAGGTTTCAGCCAGTAGATAGCCAGAACTGGAGATAAAGTCCGAGCAACTAGCATAGAAGCAAGCATCGCGGCTGAAACAGTGATACCGAAAGGCTTGAAGAACTGACCGATTACCCCACCCATCAAACCTATGGGTAGAAAAACTGCTACTGCTGTTAAAGTGGCGGCAGTGACTGTCAACCCAATCTCATTTGTCGCTAAAAGCGCTGCTTGACGAGGAGTTTCCCCATCTTCAACGTGTCGCATGATGTTTTCCACATCGACGATCGCATCATCAACAATGCTACCAATCACCAAAGCTAAAGCCAGCAGGGTGATTGTTTCCAGGTTGAAGCCAAAAATCGCCATGACGATAAATGTCGCCAACAAGGACGTAGGAATCGCCAAGGCAGAAATCAGAGTTGCCCGCCAATTCCACAAAAAAGGAAAAATTACTACGATTGACAACAAGACTGCTTCCAGCAAAGCATCGATTGTTGACTGGGTGGCTTGGCGGATATATTCTGCTTGGGTGGCAGCTAAGGTGAGTTTGACATCTTTGAGGGTAGAGCGTAGCCTTTGAACTTCTTTCTCAACCCGACTTACGACTTCCAAAGTATTAGCACTACCGCGTTTGATTACCTGAAATGCAAGTGCATCTTGACCGTTAAACCGGACTAATGTCGCCCCACCTTGGGGGAGAGCCGTTGCACTCGCATTTGCTGGATTTACCAGAGGAGTTGCTGTCGCAGCGCCTAGTAGTGAGACTTTGAGGACTCCTGGTAATTTAGCGATCGCACTGACAATCTCATCTTTTGCTAACTTCGTCAAATCTTTGAGATTCCGTGTAGGACTCTCTATGGCATAGCTAATGGCGGCTGACTCGTTTAGATTCAGAGGAATAATTTTAGAAGTTCCTCCTTGAGGTAGAGTCAACTGCTTCAGGGCAGTTTCAACCTTTTTGGTCGATGTTTCTAAATTCGTCCCAACGGCAAAAGAGAGGCTAACAGCAGTTTGACTAGGATAGGTTGATGAGCGTATATCCTCCAGTCCTTCTAGAGAGCGGAGGCGTTCTTCTAGGGGTTTGGTGAGCTTCGCTTCTGTATCCAGAGCCGTTGTCAGAGGAGCAGTAGCATTTACAACCACCACTGGAAAGGTAATATCTGGAAACAAGGCATACTTAAGGGAACTGAAAGCCAAAACACCAGCTACCGTTACGGCAATCCAAAAACTCACCGTCAGCCACGAAAATTGAATCGCCAATTTGGAAATATTGAAGAGTTCTCGTGCGGATTTGGAGTTATGAAGCTTTACCATCTTGGAAAATTATCGTGTGGATGACACAATTATTTAGTCATGCTACAGCAATCATCTTCGGTTTGCGAATTTTGGTTATCACTAAACAGCAATATTACTTATTGTCACTCAGAGATGACCCAATTTTTAATGCAAGCAGTAGTTAGTGGTTACGCAGCGACGGTGAGCGATCCTATTTTACAAACTGCGACGCCGAACAGCCCGTCGTAGACATCGCTTTCCAAGGTAAAGAAGAATCGCGCCACGCCCATCTACATATTGACCGTTAAAACTTGAAACGATCGAGAGAGCTAGTGTCTAATTTTTTGCCCATCAACATAATTCTGGTGCCTCAAGGAGCAGAATATAAAGCTGTGTGTCGTGGATTAAGCGGCGTTACTGGCTTCATTCCAACGGTAGTAGCTATACCTGTTGGGATGAAGCCTTTACTCAAATACCTGCAACAAGGACAATTTCTGACTCCAAAATCTAGAGTGCTGATTATGGGTATATGTGGCAGCTTGAGCGATCGCTATACAGTTGGCGATCTTGTGCTGTATCAAGATTGTGTTTATCAGGGGAAACAGCAAGAATGCGATCGCACTTTTACAGCACAATTGCACTCTTATATATCAGAAAAAGTATCTTTGGTCAACTCACTGACAAGCGATCACGTAATTTGGTCTGCGTCCGAAAAACGTTATTTAGGTGAGACTTTGGCGGCTGATGTTGTTGATATGGAAGGATTTACCGCTTTAGAATTTTTCAATGCGGCTGGGGTGTCTGTGGCAATGCTGCGAGTAGTCAGCGACGATTGTCAGCATAATATCCCAGATATCACACCAGCAATTAACTCTGATGGCTCTCTAAACCCTTTTCCGTTAGCGATCGCCATGCTTCGACAACCACTTGCTGCTACTCGGTTGATTCGAGGTTCATTAACAGCATTAAACGTGTTAGAGCAAGTTACAAATCTGCTTTTTTCTGGCTCTAGCAATCAATAATCTGTTGCGTCTTTACAGCAATTTTTAGTTAAATAACCATGCGGTGGGGGCACAGCTGTGCCTTGGAAAAATATAGCAATCCTAAATCATTTGTGAAAATATCTCTTTGCATTCTCTGCATCTGTGCCGTTAATTTTGAAGAAGAATGCAGAATGCAGAATTCAGAATCAATTAGTGCGGGATTCAGACCCGCCACTTTCTTGTTGACCG
>CAXUOL010000956.1:0-2736 GCA_964252435.1 uncultured Nostoc sp. | reverse complement strand
TCAGACTACCAATGCTCTCCCAAGATAAACCAAATCCAAAAGATTCACCGCAAGGATCGTGCGAAACACGTCGTCAAAACATTCTGCCCACTGCCCCATTACCAGAATCTATTAGTAAAAATATTGAGACTATCATCGCATTGCACAGACGTTCTGAAAAAGACGTACCACAACACCAGCGGGTTGTAGAAACGGTAACTGCTTTTTTTGGTCGTCCTGCATTTTTGTATAGCATCCTACTTGGGATTATTCTGTGGGTAACACCCAATGTCTTACCACGACGTTTGGGCATACCAAGATTTGATCCTCTTCCATTTCCTTGGTTACAATTTTCACTGACTGCGGGTTCATTGTTGGTGACAACAGGAGTATTGATTAAACAAGAGCGACAAGAAAAGTTAGCAGAGCAACGGGCGCAGCTTAGTCTTCAACTCAACCTGCTCTCTGAGCAAAAAATCGCTAAACTCATCGGTTTGGTTGAGGAATTACGCCAGGATATTCCTAATGTCAAAAATCGCTCTGACCAGGAGGCTGAAATGATGAAGTCCCCTACTGACCCGCACGCAATTATAGATGTATTAGAAGAGACTTTAGCATCCGAATTAGCAAGTTTCTCTCAGCAAAAAACATCAATTGAAGAATATTGAAGAAGAATTCAGAAGCGGAGCCGGAGACGCTCCGCCTCCGGTCAGAATTTCAGAAGTCAGAATCAAGACGCGACTCGAAAATACTCGCTACCGCTCCGCTATCGATGACTCGCTCTAAGCGTTCGCGTAGCGTCTCGTTCGCACAGCGTCTCACAGGAGAAGAGAAGCCATGCCGTTGGCGTACTCCTACGGAGAAGCAAGCTACGCGTTAGCGTCTCTGAAAGAGAAGCCTCTCGTTCGCGTAGCGTTTCTGAAAGATAGGACTTACGCAATAACTATCTGAAAGCTTATTCCTTTGTGTCCTTAGCGTCCTTCTCCCAAGGGGAGACGCTAACGCGAATGCGGTTCGTTTTTTCATAATTTTGCGTAAGTCCTGAAAGAGAAGAGAAGGCTTTACGCTGCGCTATCAGTCGGGGATTCAAACCCGCGACTGAATTGTTGCACCACCAAATCTAGGATTTGGAGGGGGTTTTAAACCCGTTTATTCATTCACCAATCACACAAAATACCTTTCCTGTATTCTGGCTCCTGAATTCTGAATTCTGTTTCGATAATTGGACTTTGGACAAAACTTTATCCCTGTTACATAAATTGCAACAATACAGACATTGAGTTTTACTTCAGTAATACTGGGGTTAACTTCATCTATCTGGGGGTAGATTATGTACGCTTCGAGTAAATTACCGCGCACATCTGCTTTATTTGTGAGTGCGTTATTAGGAGGGGTGATTTTCACCAGTTGCGCCTCTTCCGAACAGACGGCAAATAAGGCTGTACCTCCAATTACAGCCAATGGTGCGGCAAATCCAGCATCTGCACCTGCTCGTGAAAACAGTCTTTCCCAAAAGGCGGAAGCTGCACCAATAGCGCGTTCTCGTCCTCAACTCATTAAAAAAGCAACAATCTCTTTGACGGTCAACTCTGTAGATCGGACTATTGATGCCGTTTCGCAAATTATCAATCAACAGCAAGGGGATTTAATCGGGTTGAAACAACAACAACCCAAAAACGACAATCCGCGTTACACAGCAACAATCCAATTGCGGATACCAGAGAATCGGCTAGAATCTACCCTAGAACAACTAGCTAAATTAGGCACTCTTGAGAGTCGTAATATCACTGCCGAAGATGTGGGCGATCGCCTGGTAGATTTCCAAGCTAGATTAACCAATTTGCAAAAAACTGAAGCCAATTTGCAAAAAATTATGGATCGGGCAGCTTCTGTCAGAGATGTGCTTAGTGTTGCCCAAGAACTGGGTAATGTCCGACAAACAATAGAACAAATTGATGCCCAACTAAAAAGCTTACAAAATCAAGTTGCTTATTCCACTATTACGCTGAACCTAGAAGCAGCAGTTTCTAGCACCAGTCCCCAACCTGCCTTGGGTTTGCAAGTTCAGGAAACTTGGAACAACTCTACTCATTCTTTGAGTGCATTTTCCGTTGGCTTACTCAAGCTGGGTATTTGGTTAATTGTCTACAGTCCCTATTTGTTAATTTTTGCTGCTCTTGTCTATGGCTTCAACCGTTGGCGGCGAAATCATTCACCACATTTGACACAAACACCAGAGTCAACTAGTTCTGACTAAACTTATATAAATCTACATCTACCTTTGATAAATCTACACAGATAAAGAGGGATTTAAATATTCCAAACTCTTATTGTCTGTACCTTTCGCCTAAAAATTTTCTTTATCCTGTAGTCTTGATTACTTTAATACTTTTTTAAATGTAAACAGCAATACAAAATATCTGATGGCAATTTTGATACAAGTTTGTTAAGAATAGTTACAATAGTCGGCGTACACGATAATATTTCTTATGGTAAATTCACTTGACAATAGTCCACCCCATCAAGTTGTTATTGTTGGCGGTGGTTTTGGTGGACTTTATGCAGCAAAAACACTGGCCAAAGCGGCAGTAAACGTTACTCTGATTGATAAACGTAACTTTCATCTATTTCAACCCCTTTTATATCAAGTTGCCACAGGTGCGCTATCTCCGGCTGATATTTCTTCACCGTTGCGTTCTGTACTCAGCAAGAGCAAGAATACGAAAGTGCTGCTGGGAGAGGTGAATAATATCGATC
>CAXUOL010000955.1:0-2747 GCA_964252435.1 uncultured Nostoc sp. | reverse complement strand
AACAGGGCTAGAAGTGCGTATTCTGATTTGTTAGAGATTACCACAGGCGTAATATTTTAAGCTCATATTTTTTTAAAGATACAAAGTCTTTGAGTTTGTTTCTCTAAGCTACTGCAAAGAAAAACTTTACAATCAACCTATTGTTGACCGGCTAACTCTACTTTAAAGACCTTCTAGCATACAAGCAATTACTTTTTTTTTTAAATTCGATAAATAAAAGTGATTGATGAGAGTACATAGTCTTCCTAGAGGAAAACTGATTTAAAAGTTTAAACTGTCTAGTTTTTAACCAAATTGCAGTGATTATTGCATGAACCAAAAGCCCTTACCCTAAATCCCTCTTCCAAGTTTGGGGGAGGAACTTTGAAATTTGAATATCAAATGGGAGCGCAGCAAAATTCTGAGTGCAAGCCACTATAGATGGAAATTTCTTGAAAATGGGAGAATGACTGTAAAGGTAGTTCCCGCACCGATCGCACTTTCGACTGTAATCTCGCCGCCGTGTAAATCTACAGCCTGCTTGACAATGGACATCCCCAATCCCATTCCTGGAATATTGGCTGTATTAGTAGCGCGATGGAAGGGTTCAAAGATGTGTTCAATGTCAGAAGGGGGAATGCCAATACCAAAGTCTTGAGTCTGAAATATAGCTTGCTCGTTGTCAGTGGTTACAGAAAACCTAACTTTACTACCAATGGGAGAGTATTTTAGACAATTCAACAATAAATTACTCAAGATTTGCCGTAGTAGTTTGGCGTCCAAATTAGCGCTTGTATATTGGCAGTCACTGCTAAAAACGATCGCATGTTGTGAGCGATCGCTCTGTTGTAATTCTTCTAATAAATCGCGGCAAAATTCTACTAAATTTATGGGTGTTGGGTTAAACTCTAACTTGCCTGTTTCGTCCTGACTCACCACCAATACATCATTCAACAACTGGGTTATATGCATCACTGATGTTTGAATGCGACGCAGGTGGGTATGTTGTCGCTGTTCGCTCCAGAGGTGGCGATAATGTTCTAGTAGTTCCGCAGAAGAGTGGATGGTAGCCAAAGGGGTACGAAACTCATGGGAGGTGATGGTGAGCAAGCGGGATTTAAGTTCGCTAAACTGCCTTTCTTTAGCAAGCGCTTGTCGCATCGCCTCTTCTGCCCATTGCAGCTTGGCTTGGGTTCGCTTACTTTCGCTAATATCCCGCAATAGCCAGCGCAGACCAACTAACTCATTATATTGATTACGGATAGCAACCACCTTAACCGCAGCCATAATAGGTGTTTTGTCACGCGGTCGCAGGTTTACTTCCCACTCTTGCATTTTCCAGTCTGGAAATTGGGCGCGATCGCGCAGATGAGTTAGTTTCAAATGAAAAGTAATTCTTTCTTTTTCAAGTACAAAAATCCCTATGGATTTGCCCAACAACAAACTTTTAGAAATGTTAAGCAGAGTGGTGGCGGCTGAGTTAGCTTCCTGAATTATTCCTTTTGTATCAGTCACAAAATAAGCGTCTGGTACTTCCTCAAATAGTTCTTGGTAGCGCTGACCTTCTGCTACCAAGGCCTGTTGAGTATTGGATAATTCTTCATTCTGCTGCTTTAAATCTTCATTTACTAGTTGGAGTTCTTCCAAAGCTAGGTAAACTTCTTTGAATACTGCGTTGACGAGTTCAATATCTGCTTGTGCTTTTTGCTGTTCACTCTGGCGTTGCAAGAGGGCGACGCGCTTACGCATATTCTCTATCTGCAAAGCTAAATCGTCCAAATTCACGCTCTTGCTCCTAATTTTTAAAGTTGGGTTTTATTGTAGATTCCCTACTTGGACGATCTTAGCTTTTGGAGTTTAGCAGTTATCAGTAATTTTAGTGTAATTTTAGGTAATTTTAGTTTGTTGGGGTGATTAGGACTGAATACAGCAGAATTCAGAAGGAAAACACGCTTTTTAGCTGGCTTTAAGACGAATCGTTGTATACTTCACCTTCCTTCAAATCTGCTGTAAGTAATCAAGCGGTTCTCAATTGTTCACTGTTTTTGTCTGGAAATGCTACTCAATTGCTCGCGTAGGTCTGCCCATTTTATACCTGCTAGGCTAGGCAAAACAATATGAGCGGCTCCAACTCGTTCAACAGGGCCGAGTCCTACTGCCCACATACCAGCGGCTAGAGCAGCTTCAACACCTGCTGCGGCATCTTCTACAACCACAGATTGCTCTGGTTCGATTCCTAGCTGCTTGGCTGCGTACAGAAATAGGTCGGGTGCTGGCTTGGGTTCTTGGACACTGTAACCATCTGCGATCGCATCTACTTTGTCGGCAATGCCCAATCGCTCTAGAACTGTGCGGGCATTTTTGCTCGCTGAACCAATACCGATTTTAATACCAGCTTGCCGCAGTTCATCTAACAAGGCGATCGCACCTGGCAATAAATCCTGGGGTGTCATATTTTGGATAAATTCCACATAGTAGCGATTTTTACGCTCCATCATCTCCTCGATTTGTGCTTCCGAATACGGTCTATTCGCAATAATTAGCATCAGGGAAGCACGACGAGATACACCCCGCAGCGCTTCATTAGCCTCCCGATTAAACGGTATACCCTCTTCATCTGCTAGCTTTTTCCAAGCTAGATAATGAAGTTCTGCTGTATCTGTTAGCACACCATCTAAATCGAAGATGAATCCTTGGATATTGGGTATTGGGGATTGGGCATCGGGCATAAGAGGCAGAGGAGCAAAGGAGCGGAGGGGCGGAGGGGA
>CAXUOL010000954.1:0-2755 GCA_964252435.1 uncultured Nostoc sp. | reverse complement strand
AGGACGGCTCCTAAAACCACTGCTCCCATAATCACGTAACGCCAACCAGAAACCATCCGTTCTGACGAGACAATGTTCAAATTACCGAGTAACAGTTGGATGATGGGAATTTGAAATGCTAAACCAGTGCTGAATAACAATAGCAGCACAAATTCAAAATATTTATCAATTGACCAAAGTTGTTCGACTACATCTGCTCCGTAGCTAATGAAAAATTTCAACGCTGCGGGGATAAGAAGTAAATAGGCAAATACTAAACCCAACCCAAACAGCACACTCGAACCCAAAACCACAGGCCCCAGTAAACGGCGTTCGCGGCGAGTCAGTCCTGGAAGCACAAACTGGATAATCTGGTAAAGAATGAAAGGACTAGTAAGTACGAAGCCAGTGTAGGCGGCAACTTTCAGGGAGACAAAGAAATATTCCCCAGGTGCAAGTTGGAGAAATTTGACTCCTTGTGCTGGAACCTCAAGTAACTGGACAATCGGCTTAACGGCAAAGAAACAGCCAATAATGCCCACCGCTACGGCAATCAACGAATAGAAAATGCGCTGTCGCAACTCTTCTAGGTGGTCGAAAAGGGACATTTCGACTTCACCAGGCAACTCATCAAGAGGATCGGTGTCTGAGTTGCCATATCCTTCTGGGTCGAGGTTAGGAACGTTTACAGTATCTACGTCTTGTGAAGGCGTCACGTCGCTTCGCTCCGAATTCAAAATTCAAAATTCACGTGTTACAATCCCCTAAATTTATTTAAAATTTATTTATGGGCTTGTATCTTTTTTTGTCGGTCATCGACCATTTTGGTGATTCAGCACTCTTCATTATTTTATCTGGGGAATGCAGCTACTAAGATATGTTTTTGGGCGCTGTGGGTTTTTGTCCTGTTTTTTGGGCTTGCATCTGCATAAGTTAGTAGGAAGATATCTTGTAGGCAATGCCTAACCTAAAATAAAAAAGGGTGGAACCGATAATTTAGAAATCATGTCTCTGCGGTTAGTAGTCTGTCCTATTGATTTTGATAAGTTTGTAGTAAGCACTTCAGTGTTTAGAGAATAAAGGACTAAAGTCCTTACTACGAACTGGCTTACCCATCAATTTCGATTTGACAGGCCACTAGTAGCGCTGAGTAAATTGCCACAACATCAACATTTAATACTCAGTTTTAAAAATCCGGTTCATTAAGGTGGCATCTATACATAGGGTAATCGGAAATTGTTAACTGAGGTTGGGTATGAACCGGATAATTTGCATTGCCCTCATGGCATTGCCTGTTTATTTATACAATGTTGAGCTAGGCAATACTTCTAGTAGTGACGTGACAATTGTTAAAAACCAGTATCCCACAATAGCTGCTCTAATTGCTTACAGTACAAATGCTCAGTTACGCATCTTGCCGTGGCAAATATCGGCTAGAGATGACCAAACCGAAGATTGCCTTCGTGCTGGCACTTGTAAAGACTAATTCGTAATTCGTAATACTTCGACTTGGCTCAGTACAAGTTCGTAATTCGTAATTACGGCAGCCCATCATCAAAGAAAATTAATGGTTGTAGAAAATCAACGTACAGTAGTGGTTACAGGAGCCTCAACAGGAATTGGTCAAGCGTGTGCTTTGCTTTTAGACCAATTGGGCTTCTCTGTTTTTGCTGGAGTGCGTCAAGATGTTGATGCTCAAACACTTAAACAGAAAGGATCGCAAAGGCTGATTCCGATTTTTTTAGATGTTACTGACGCTGAATCGATCGCAGCTGCGGTTGATAAGGTAACAAATGCAGTTGGTGATGTGGGAATTTTAGGTTTAGTGAATAATGCCGGAATTGCTGTTCCTGGACCGTTAGAATTATTAGCGATCGCCGAATTTCAACACCAGATGCAGGTTAATGTCACTGGACAATTAGCAGTCACACAAGCATTTCTTGGTCTTTTACGCCAAAGTCGGGGTCGAATTGTCAATATAGGTTCCATTGCTGGTAGGAGTCCGACGCCGTTTTTGGGTGCTTACAATGCTTCTAAATTTGCCTTGGAAGCACTCACTGATGTGATGCGGATGGAGTTACGACCCTGGGGAATCTCGGTTTCAATTGTTGAACCTGGTTCTATTGCTACCCCAATCTGGGAAAAGTCTCTTAGTCAATCTGAAATAGCACAGCACGATCTACCACAATCGGCACAAAATCTCTACGGTCAAGCGATGAATATTGTCCGCAAGAAAATGCAGATTATCGCATCTAAGGGAATTTCTGCGGATATTGTGGCTCAAGTTATTGTGGATGCGCTGACTGCAAAGCAGCCCAAGACGCGCTATCTTGTTGGACAAGATGCCAAAATTGGAGCGTTGCTAAAGCATATTTTGCCTGACAAGCTACATGACAAGATAATTTTATACTCAATGGGGCTGTAGATTACTGATTGTCAATACTTCAGAGGTCGTCACTCTGAATGTAAAGTCTGTCATTAACAAAATCATGGTTTTCATTCACAAAATCATGATTTTCGTTAACAAAATCATGGTTTTCATTCACAAAGTCGTGGTTTTCATTCACAAAGTCGTGGTTTTCGTTAACAAAATCGTGCTGATTTAAGAACGAAAAGCAAAATCTAGTCAAAAAGTAACTTTGAATTCAAGTTTACTTAACCAATGTTTTGGTTAAAAGCCTTATGCTACAAGGATTGTAGATTATTCTTTTGTAAAATTGCCGAAAGCTCGTTAATAAATCAAGCTGATAATAAGTTCAAGAGAGCTACAAAACTG
>CAXUOL010000953.1:0-2756 GCA_964252435.1 uncultured Nostoc sp. | reverse complement strand
AAATTTTCTTAGCACCTTGGTATCAAGAAATGGAAAAGTATTTAGTCACCAAAGAAGAGATTGAGTCTTATGAAGGACTAGAAAAAACACATTTTCTCAACTCCAATGCTCGCAGACTGAATAAGTCTTTAGGAGATTTGACAGGTTTAAAAAATTTCGGTTTCCACATAATTGAAGTAGAGCCTGGACGTGAATCAACGGAGCTTCATATGCACTATCACGAAGAAGAGTGCGTATACGTTCTTGAGGGAGAAGCTGAGGCAACAATTGGAGAAAGCGTTTATCCAGTTAAAGCAGGAGATTTTATTGAATATCGCGCTGGTGGTAAGCCGCACAAGCTGAAAAACACGGGCAATTCTATATTCAAATGTATAGTAGTTGGTCAAAGGCTAGACCATGATATCGGTGATTATCCAAATTTGCAGAAGCGTATATATAGGAGCAAAGGTTTAAAGTGGAATCTGGTCGATATAGAAAATATAGCTGAACCAGTAGCAGGTAAGAAGGCATAACATGTAGAATGCATTTCCTCATGATTTCTTTGGTTCTATTGCCATGAGCCAACAATCTGAGTATTCTCCTTCATGCAGTTCATTTGCGGGTAATAGCTATTACAATATAACGTGAGTTCGATGCACAAGATTTTGACTCGCAAATTAAGTCACCCCAAGTTTTCTTGATTGATCATGAAAATAATAATCGAGGGCTGACCGATACTAATGAAGCGTTACAGTAAAAACCTTGAATTTAAATAAATTTTTTATGGGTTCCTTACTATTTCAAAACTTGAAGTTGACTATTCCTACAGCTTTAGTATTTACGGGTTTTGGCTATATTCTCAGCCTACCTCTGAGTTTTCAGTTTCACCTAGAAGCAGCAAGATGGCAATCCCATCTACACCAACAAGAACGACAAGAGGTAGCATTTATCGAAACCCGAAAGCTTGATGAGCTTAGAACATTTAAAGCTCAGGTAGCACTTGGAGGCACAGCGATTGGAATACTATTAGCTCAAACAACTTTTATTGTCTATGTAAGTAAATTCGGACTCAACAATCATCGTACCGAGCCGTAATCTATAGCGAGTTTTAGGTAAGTTTCCATTGACTAAATCCCCTCACGGGGGCTGGAACGAAAAATAGTTGAGTTTGGAGTGGTTGGTGCTTTCGTTTTCATTAACGTGAGTTCGACGAGTGCTATTTTGACCTCTCCCCCAGCCCCTCTCCTACGTTCGCGCAGCGTCTCGAACGCGAGTGCGTCTCTGAAAGAGAAGAGAGGAGAGGGGAGCAAAAACTTTTCTTTTCTCGTTACTCCTCCCTCTCATGGAGGAGACGCACTCGCGTTCGCCTTTTAGGAGAGGTCTGTCGAACTCACGTTTCATTAGGCCAAGGTCTGTCGAATTCACGTTAATATAAGTTGGCTGAGTCAAACAATTTTTAAATCAGCGATGCAATGATATTAATACTCATCGCTAAAATAGTGGTATTGAAAAAGAAGGATAATATGCCATGTAACAGAGTCAAGCGTCTCATATCGGGTGATGTTGTCTGCACATCTGAAACTTGACTAGTCATGCCAACTACAAATGAATAATATAAAAATTCCCAGTAGTCTGGATAGTCGTTATGAGGAAAATCTAAACCTCCGGTGATTTCTTCACTATGATTATGATTAATATATTTGTAATAGCTGTGTGCATATTGCACTGCAAACATCGTATGCACTAGTAACCAGGAACCGACAATGGTCATAATTGAAAGTAGGACATGTAGGGTAAGCAGAATTGTTGACAACCCTTTTTTATCAGTTAATAAAAACCCAATGGCTAAAACACTGGCACAAGCCGCAGCAATCACCAGCATCAATATAGCCAAATGTCCTTCATATTCATTCTCAGCATAACGGCGAATTTTTTCTGGGTTAGCCTTGAGCATCTTCCACCAAGTTACAGCTAAGAAAAAGTCACTACCAGAGTTCCAAGCGCAGAGAATGCGAGTTGGAAAGTGCAGCCAAGGCGGAAGGATTAGTGAAACTAATACAGCAAGTCCGACAGCAATCATCAGTCGTGGTCGGGAGTCAAAGTTTTTAAATAAATTAAGTCTCACAAATTTTGCGATCGCAGAGTTTAACTAATTCGTAATTCGTAATTTTGGGTGAAAAACTTGCGCGTAATTGTAAAGTTATTAGTCTTTAAGCTAATCGTCATTCAAATTGCATCTTTGTGTATCCTCGTCCCCTGTCTTTTTAACGATTTTAACTACATAACTTAGAAGTGCATCAGCTTACTTGTTGTAGTGTAAATTTTTAACTAATTCAATTACGAATTACGAATTACGAACTTGTGCCGAGCGAAGTCGAGGTATTACGAATTATTTTAACTTGGCTCTAATTGTCTCTATTCGTTGACGATTAACACCCAAATCGCTCTGACCTAAACGTGAAGCTGAACGCACGTGGATAACATTGGCATTCCGGTCTAGATAAAATTCTACATCATCCACAAATCCCAGTAAAGCACTTTTAAATTCTGCATATAAATAATCTTTATTTTCGGTAATGATTTTGGTTCTTGGTAAAGACTCAATAATCTGTTTAAGATTAGCGATCGCTTTTTCTGGAGTAGATGTAAAAGTCAGTGGTGCAATTTGGTGAGATGCATCTGTACTCTGACTAGAAACGCAATTGGGGGAATTAGGGCAGGATGCTAATTTACCGTTGCTAATACCTAAATTATTTGGTCGTTTGCCAGCAAAAACC
>CAXUOL010000952.1:0-2759 GCA_964252435.1 uncultured Nostoc sp. | reverse complement strand
AATTAACAATCTTCCTTTAGAAATTCGGTCAAATGTTGCTGCCATCCGTGCAGCAACACCTGGGGAAGTAATTCCTGGACGAATTGCCACCAGAAATTTCATCTGCTTGGTGACAGATATGAAAGCGGCGGCAGTTATCCAAGCATCTTCACAAGAACTCCCTGTGGGTAACAATGCGCCCGTGTAGCCTAAACTATCCACAGCTTGGGCAATTTGTTGTAAATAATTAGGTGTAACAACACGAGAGCCAATATTTGTGCCTAAATAGCGTCCGTCATGAGATCCAGTAGGAATAAACCAAAGAATTTGCATTTGTATCAGGCAGGATAAAAGAATAGTTTATACGGTAGATCGATCGAATTATCGTAGTTTACAGTCAGCATTTTACAGGAAATTATTTAAAATGCCAGTCTCGATTAACGATTCATAAAGAATAACTGCCCACAAAATTGACGTTCTCACGCACAATCCCGATCATCATGACACTTTTTTTGCAACAATGGCTGTCGTGAAGAATACAAGTTTTGTGTCAATTACCCACATTTTTGCGACTTGGAAGTGTTCACTTCTGGTTTCATCGACAGAAGCCTTGCTAACTTGCACTTTCTTAGTCTGTGTTTTAATAAAGGTTGCGATCGCTGATGACTGGACTCCTTTAGTACATAACAGCAGTGTGGTAACACTACGAATTTATCAAAATTACAGGAATTTTCATGTATTTGAACCACATCTATCGTAAGGGCACAGCAATGCTGTGCCCCTACCGCGTGGTCTATTTACCTGAAAATAGCTGTAATGTGTCGCAGTACTAGTTTCCAGAACCAAAGTTTTCAAGAATTAATTAAAGGAGAAGTTTAAGAAAGATGGGTTGGGTTACAAAAAAAGTAGGAGTATTCTGGTGTGGAACTTGAAAGCTGGTATCTTGCTTCTCACACTGAGTTGCATTATTGCAACTGGTATAGCAGTATATCTTCTTGGCGGCATTGAACCAGCACAAATCCAAGCATTGCTGAAATCTTCTGGGATTTGGGCACCGATTATTTATATTGCTTTGTACGTTGTGGCAACTATGTTAGTTTTGCCCTCAACAGTGCTTAATTTGACTGGAGGGGCAATTTTTGGGCCTTGGCTGGGTACTGTCTGGACTAGTGTGGCAGCAGTGATTGCAGCAATCATTGCCTTTGTTTTTACTCGGACTATTGGACGCCAAACAGTTGCAAAACGATTAGCAGGACGCTGGCAAGCTATGGATGCTGAGGTACGACGTGGAGGGCTTTTTTATATGTTTGCCATCCGATTAGTACCGATTATGCCCTATGGTTTGGTCAACTTTGTCGCGGGACTGACTTCAATCAGTTTTAAAGATTATGTTTTTGGTACAACACTTGGTACTGTTCCTAGTGTCTTACCTTTTGTACTACTGGGTAGTTCTGGTTTGAAGGCAGTAAATACAGGCGATTTTTTGCCGCTAATACTTGCATTAGGCTTAACTGGAATACTGGTAGCAGGGTCTACTTGGTATCGCCATCGTCGGACTTTTCCCAAAAAAGCTATAGAAAATCTTACAGAATCAGACTCTTCAGATAACATCAATCCGAAGAATAAATTATAGGGATGAAACTTGAGCCTTGCTAGGTATACTGTGAACCAAACCTTTACGATCGCAAGCAGTCTGTTAGCTTGGCTGTTCAAAAATTAAACCATATTTCTAGATGCTACCAAAGTATTCATTCATTGTTCCAATTTATAACGAAGAAGAAATTATTCCAGAACTATACCGCAGACTAAGTGCAGTAATGAATCGGATGGATGGGCTTGTCGAATTAATTTTAATCAATGATGGTAGCCGCGATCGCTCCCTAAAATTACTGCGAGACCTTCATCAAAAAGACCCACGCATTTGCTATCTGAGTTTTGCTCGTAACTTTGGTCATCAAATTGCAGTTACTGCTGGTCTCAATTTTGTCCGAGGTCAAGTTATCGTCATCCTTGATGCTGACCTACAAGATCCACCAGAACTAATTCCCGACATGGTTGAAAAATGGCGACAGGGATATCAGGTCGTCTACGCTCAACGCACTCAACGCCTTAAGGAAGGATGGTTTAAGCGTTTTACTGCCTATTTTTTTTATCGCATCCTCAAAAAGCTTGCAGATGTAGAGATTCCTACTGATACTGGTGATTTTTGTCTAATGGATCGGCAAATAGTAGATATTCTCAATTCTATGCCAGAACGTACCCGCTATATTCGTGGTCTGCGTTCTTGGGTTGGCTTTCAGCAAACAGCAATTCGGTTCGAGCGCAACCCCCGCTTTGCAGGGGAAGTTAAATACACTTTTAGGAAATCCTTAGCCCTTGCTATCAATGGTCTAGTGTCTTTTTCAATAGTGCCACTGCGGTTATCAACTTACTTAGGCTTAGTAGCGGCGGCGGCGGCTATCTTCATGGCTTTATTAGTTTTGTATTGGCGTCTTTTTGTCCCTCATTCGCCTTTAACCGGGTTTACGATTATTTTGATGGCAATTTTCTTTCTCGGATCTGTGCAGTTAGTCAGTGTTGGCATCTTAGGCGAGTATATAGGGCGCATCTACGAAGAAGTTAAAGCTAGGCCCCTCTATACTTTGGCAGAGGTCGGGGGTTTTGATCACAAATCCTCTAACTCAACGAGTAATTCTGACAAACTAGATAATTTAGAAGATCCTAAAAAGCCCTCACCCTAAATCCCTCTCCCAAGCTTGGGAGAGGGACTTTGAAATTGG
>CAXUOL010000951.1:0-2761 GCA_964252435.1 uncultured Nostoc sp. | reverse complement strand
GTTCTTTTCATACTGTTCTCCTCTTAGGTGATTTTTATAAAAACTCACAATCTCTAATTGTATTACTTTATTAAAGAATAGGGAATAGGGCATTGGGCATTGGGAAAGAGGAGGCAGAAGGCAGAAGTTCTTTAATTTTGAATTTTGAATTGATTTCCCCCTGCTCCCTTATCTGCCTCATCTCCCCACTGTTAATTGATGCTCAAAATCCATGTTCCCATGTAGCGCAATAGTGGCACATCGCCAGGGGAGAGAACTTGACAGCGAAAATAGTAAACTCCGCCGAAGGCTGGGTTTTTCACGTTAGATAAGACTACCTCAACTGCACTACCTGCTGGTACTGGCTCTTGGGGAAAAATATTAATCAGCTTACCTTCTTTGTCCCACTTCACCTCAGAAAGCGGAACTGCTTTACCTTTGACTCGGACTTCAATTTTCTTCTGGTCAAAAGTTCCTTTGTAATAATCAGGATAAGTAATGGCAAATTGACCAACAGCCAATTTCATTTTTTGGGCTGGAATCCTTAATATGTATCGATCCCAGCCATTGGCTTGTCCACCAAAATCTAACCTAAAGGGCAGCTGATTTTCTTGTTTGACGCCGCTGAATAGAGTAAATCCAGGTAAACTTTGTGCCCAAGTCAACGCTGGTAATCCAGTAACCAAAAAGCTAGTCACGGCTAAAGCAGAAAGTAAACGTCGCATAATCAGGCTTCCTCTACCAAAATATAAATCTGTTATCTAAAATAACTGTGTGTTAGTATTCGTTACTAAACTTTACTACTGACTTCCTGACAATTGACGTTTAATAATAAAAATAAGTGCCATCCTCACTGAGGTTTAGGCGACAGCAAAATTGCTTAGTGATAAATTTACTATGTAATCAACTTACCTCATCACCCTTACAGAGTGCTGATTTTATCGTTAGGCTGGTCAAATTTTGAACTCAGTACAAACACAGTCGCTATTGGATTGTGTTTCCAAATATGTACAAGTGTATCTAAATTTGAGAATTTTGTTACAAAAATTGAGGCGTGCCATCAGCGATCGCCAGTTAAGTTGGGCTAAATTGATTAAAATAAGTTGAAATCAGAGTCGTAATTATTAAAATTTGATTTGGAAATTATAAAGCTTTCAAAATTTGGTCAATATTACTCTATAAGAAAGGAATACCAAAATTTCTCAATCCCGAAAATAAGCTGAAGATAAAGATGCAAAATTTGGGAATCAATTTAGGATGTGCAATACGTAACCCTGTTTGCAACTATCTGAGAATATGACATCTGCAAGCGGCAAAGTCAGGCTTTGCCTGGACAGCTAAGAGTGGGAGAGGAAAGTTTCAAGGTTCAATCTACAAGTAAAATTCATGGGTAATGTTCTTGCCTAAGTACTATGAGTGCGGGACACATCTCATCTAGACAATCGCTTACTTGGCAGAGATTAGGTATTTATCTTCAGGAGATTTCATGAGAATAGCAGTTGCTAAAGAAATTGAAGTTTGTGAACGTCGTGTGGCATTAATTCCTGACATCGTTGCCCGATTGGTAAAACAAGGTTTGGAAGTGTGGGTAGAAGCAGGTGCAGGAGAGCGCTCTTTTTTCAGCGATCCTGACTATGAAGCAGCAGGAGCCACAATAATCAGCGATACTACCAAATTATGGGGTGAAACAGATATTCTGCTGAAAGTCAGTCCACCGCAAGAACGAGAAGATGGACGCTCAGAAATTGACTTGTTAAAGGAAGGGGCTGTATTAGTCAGTTTCCTCAATCCTTTGGGAAATCCCATTGTGGCGCAGCAACTGGCAAATCGGAAAGTCACAGCTTTGAGTATGGAGATGATCCCCCGTACCACCAGGGCGCAAAGTATGGATGCTTTGTCCTCGCAAGCTTCATTAGCGGGTTACAAAGCAGTATTAATTGCCGCAGCTGCGTTACCGAAATATTTCCCGATGTTAACCACAGCCGCAGGTACGATCGCTCCAGCGAAAGTATTTATTATGGGCGCTGGTGTAGCGGGATTGCAAGCGATCGCCACCGCCAGACGTTTGGGAGCAGTGGTAGAAGCCTTTGATATCCGTCCCGCCGTCAAAGAAGAAGTGCAAAGCTTAGGGGCAAAATTCGTTGAAGTCAAATTAGACGAAGAAACCGTTGCTGCTGGCGGTTACGCCAAGGAAATTTCTGAAGCTAGCAAACAACGTACCCAAGAAGTTGTCGCCGAACACATTAAAAATTCTGATGTAGTGATTACTACAGCCCAAGTCCCTGGAAGACAAGCACCACGGCTGGTTACAGAAGAAATGGTGGCACAAATGAAACCAGGTTCAGTAATTGTAGATTTGGCTGCTGATCAGGGTGGTAACTGCGCCTGCACCGAACCCGGAAAAGATATTGTATGGAACGGCGTGACAATTATCGGCCCGATCAATCTCCCATCATCGATGCCAATTCACGCCAGCCAATTGTATGCCAAGAACGTAACATCGTTGATGCAATTGCTAATTAAAGACAAAGCTTTACAGGTAGACTTTAGCGACGACATCGTTGATGCAGCTTGCGTTACCCACGCTGGTGAAATTCGCAATCAACGAGTGCGCGATGCGCTACAAGCTTTGAATACTCAACAACCGGCGGTTAATTAGGGAGATGAGGGGGATGAGGGAGCGAGGGACTAGAATTCTTCCCAATGCCCAATGCCCAATGCCCCATTCCCATTTATACAAGGAGTTTTGATTTCATGACAGAGGCATTACTTGCTGCTTTGT
>CAXUOL010000950.1:0-2764 GCA_964252435.1 uncultured Nostoc sp. | reverse complement strand
TTGGTTCAAGTTAGCTGTGAGAGTCTCTCGATTGCTGACTCCTTTACTTTAATCAATAATAATTACCCCTACCTCTATATAGATGAATAGAATAATTTATCAGGCAAAGTTAGGGTAATTTAACGTGAGTTCGACGAGTGCTATTTTGACCTGTCCCCCAGCCCCTCTCCTACGTTCGCGCAGCGTCTCGAACGCGAGTGCGTCTCTGAAAGAGAAGAGAGGAGAGGGGAGCAAAAACCCTCCTTACTCGTTACTCCTCCCTCTCATGGAGGAGACGCACTCGCGAACGCCTTTTAGGAGAGGGAGGCTGGGAGGGAGAGGTCTGTTGAACTCACGTTATATTTACTCAGTGGTGTTGCTAAACCGTCAATGCTGACAAGATTTTTCTTCTGTTGATATTCTCTAACTCCCTCTTCGCCTTTTTTACTAGCCCAGTTTACTAGAGTCTGGCGCTGACCTTGATATTCATAGAGTGGTACGCCAAAACCACAGGAAGTCTGGATTTTTTCAATGTCAGCGACGATAATTTGACGAGTTCCAGGTATCGGCAAAAACAGAGAATACAACGAGTCCCACTCTGGAGAACTCGGTAAAATCGTCGCTCCTTGACCGTAAAGACGCAAGATACACGCGGGTTCTTGAAAGGCACAAAACATGAAGGTTATCCGCCCATTTTCTTGCAAATGGGCTGATGTTTCGTTACCACTGCCTGTGAGGTCTACGTAACCTACTCGGTTGGGAGAGAAGATACGAAAGCAGTCCTGACCTTTAGGAGATAGGTTAACATGACCACTAGGACTCAAAGGTGCAGAGCCAACAAAGAAAAGGTGTTGGGCAGCAATAAAGTCTTGCAGTTCCTCAGTAATACATTCAAAAAATTTAGACATAGACTGTCTGATTTATATTTGCAAATTTATCATGTTCTCAGCCTATGTCTTAGCTAAAAATCTAGCAAGGTATAATTATTGATGTCTGGTTTATCGGAAACAAGTAGGAAAAATTATTACTGTCTCATGTATCGACTAGCCATTTGGATGGCATCAGCGATATCGACATCACCATCACCATCAGCATCCAAGAAGGAATTTAGTACAGGATTTCCGCCAGCTTGGGGATTTTGAGCGTTGGCGCCTGATTGCAAAAAGTTTAGCACCAAAGGTACTGCCAAAGGCAGCAATTGTTGAACGATACCAGCATCCAAACCAGTGCGCTGGGCAGCAACTTCAGCTACTTGCTGTTGTATCTGAGGAGAAAACAACGAATTGACGGCTTGAGGGTTGGGAGAAGTACCAGCATATTGACTGACTAAGTTTTGTGTGGCTTCATTACCATCTGTGGCTTGTTTGTCTTGTAAAGCAGAACGCACTTGACCACCCACAATAGACAAAACAGATTGGATGGTAGAAGGATCTGCGCCTGTGCGTTGGCTTTGCCCACCGTAGGTATCGCTCAACTGTTGTACACTATTAACAATGTTTTCTATTTGACCTAAGCTGCCCTGTTGATTGGGATTAGCGACTGCACCAAGAATTTGATCGAAAAGTCCCATAAATTTATTTCTCTCTTTGTTCTCAAAAACTTGCCAAAACTGGCTTGAAGTTTTTTGTGTACACGGACTTTTGTAAGCCTAATAAAAGATTAGAACACGCTAGCTCTAAATTTTAACAGTTACTAGCTCAAGTATGAGAAATTGATTGAGCGATATTTGTGGTGAGCAAAGCCAACGCAAATTCTGTTGCTCGATTTAACTTATACCAATTCAATTAATGATTGCAACACATCTTTGGGTAAAGACGCGATGAATCGCGTCTCTACAAATGGTCTATTTGCCGCATTCTTTTTTCAAATTGGTATTAGATTGGTAAATAATTTTACCCAGATGTTTTTTACCACAATCTGAGATGCTTAAGCGTAGCTCGTCGCAGGCATCACTAGCCTTAAACCTTTAATGTGTCGTGGTTTGGTTGTCAAAAATACTTCAATGTTCCCACTAAAAAAATAAATCGCTGTCTGTAGAAGAATGTTCATCTATCTTTCAGCCAGCGATCGCAAAATGCTCAACTTATTTGCTTTACGCTAATGCTGCTACTTTCTCTAGTAAGCCTTGAAACAACCTCAAGCCATCACTACCTCCCAGTATTGCATCTGATGCCCTTTCTGGGTGCGGCATCATTCCCAACACATTGCCCCGACGATCGCAAATCCCGGCAATGTTGTTCAGTGAACCGTTGGGATTTTTACCTTCATAGCGAAATACGACTTGCCCGTTATCTTCAATTTCTGCGAGAGTGGCTGCGTCAGCGTAGAATCTCCCCTCTCCGTGGGCAATGGGCAAAGTGATGACTTCACCAGTTGTATAAGCTTGCGTCCATAGATTAGTACATTCAACTTTCAAGGAGATGCGATCGCAGATAAAATGTAAATCTCGATTTCTGGTTAACACCCCTGGCAAAAGTCCAGCTTCAGTTAATACCTGAAAGCCGTTGCAAATACCGAGGACAAACTTACCCTTTTGAGCGTGTTCTACAACCTGCTGCATCACGGGTGAAAAACGCGCAATCGCACCACAACGCAGATAATCTCCGTAACTAAAACCACCAGGAATAATAACGACATCCAAATCAGCAATATCTGTTTCTTGATGCCAAACCATGCGCGTTGGTTGCCCCAGTAAATCTCTGGTTACATAAGCAACATCGCGATCGCAATTAGAACCGGGAAAAACAACAACACCGAATTTCATGATTAGTTAGGAGAGTAGGGG
>CAXUOL010000949.1:0-2767 GCA_964252435.1 uncultured Nostoc sp. | reverse complement strand
ATCAAAAATCATTAACACCTGGGTTGACGGTAGAAACTAGCACCCCCCCCTTCAGTTCTGTAATTCAACCACAATTACAAAATGGAGCGATACCTTCTCTTCTCCTGTCGGAGACGCTGCGCGTAGCTTGCTTCCCCGCAGGGGTACACTACAAACCTTGAATTATGCACGCCGCTCTACTTAATTACTAAATATTAACTACTGTCCCTGAGCAGAAAATTACAAACAAGCTTTTATTATTTAGTATAAAAGTTTGCCCATATCTAAGCCAAGCCTGCTTTTGCAAGCAGGCTTGGCTTAGATATATTTTACACAAACGGTAAACATTATTCTGGTAATTTATATTGCCTAACTATACGCTTGGCAAACTCTGGAACATGCTCTTCTAATTTCTCTGGATGATTGCGCTTCACATACAAATAATTCCGAGTAAAGTGAGAATCAATGGAAAATCGTGCATATTCTAGACCTTTGGGGCCGATTTTTTCGATTACCACACCCATCAGTTTTGCTGCCCACATTGGGAGGGTAACGCCTTTATCGTAAGCAGGAATACTTTGTTGTACAGCTTCTTTCCGGTTGCCTTTAGACATCACTGCTTGAGTATCTAACTGGTCTTTCACTAAATCCAGCATTTCCTTACCAGTGTCATTTCTAACTACAATCCATTGCCAGCCAAAGGGTGCGCCCATATAGCCAACAACTAAATCGGCTAGGGAGTTGACGTAATCAAAGCAACTCATACAAGATGGGGCAAAGACATCTTTGAGTTTGTTGGTCTTCAAGCCAAAGAAAGGCACTGTTTCTGATGAGCCATCCTCATGTTTGAAGTGAACCCGGAAGTCTTGCATGAATTCGTAATGCACAACTGTGTCAGGCGAACGGCTGGTGGTTTCTAAGAATTTTTGCAGTCCGGCGCGGTTAACGTTATCTACGCAGGGCGTACCCAAAACATACAGCTTTTCTAAACCAAGTTGTTTTTCTACGGCTCGTAATGCCTGGATTTGGCAACCAACACCAATTACTAACAGCCGCTTCATCCCCGATTTTTCCACTTGTTCTAATACCGAAAGGTTCGGAGAAAGTGTTGGTTTATTTACCCGCGCTGCTAGTATTTCTGCTGGAGTCCGGGCGATGACAGGCATGGGTTGGAAGCGGTCTTCTTTGGTGTTTTGCACGCAGACTACACCTTCAACTAAGCCGCGATTAAGCATTTCAATGGCAATGCTGCTAACAATACCTGTCCATTGGGCGCCTTCGATCGCCTGCTGTTTCTTCGCCGCTATCATGTCTTGATGAACACCAAAGTAGAGTTCATCGGGGTTTTCAAGATGACGCGATCGCGTGTGTGTTTCTGCTTCAAGTTCGCCTATTTGCTGATTAATAAAAGCGCAGGCTTCCTTGACATAGTGAATATAGTATGTATCGCATAGTCCGCACTCGCTACAGAGTTCTTTCGCAGGGCGGCGGCTGGTAGGTTTTAAGGCTCTGGCTTTTTTGTGGGGAGAAACTGAGGTCATATAAACTTTTTGTTTTATCCAGGAATCGCTTTTATTACAATACCTTCACTCGCTATGAACTTGACGATAGAGGATGAACAAGAAATCGTAATGTTTTTAAACGCAGAGGGACGCAAAGTAATGCAGAGTTTTGCCTAATTTATTTTGCTACGAATTAATTAAATATTGTACTGAGGCTTTGATGAGGAACTATAGAAATACGAGCGCATTCAACGATGAGTAGGAGAAATAGAATTTGATTTTTGATACACAGATAAAAGCAGACATTCCCAAACTAGCCGTGGTTGAGCGTAAGAAAGCAAGTGTTTTCGAGATTGTTCTAGCTGGTTAATGATACTAGGTTGATGCCACTGCTGCCAGTAGAATTGCTGAAGATAATCAACTAACCACAGTTGTGCTTCTGTATCTAAATCCTTATCAATTGTCTTGGCTAACTCTAAGGCGTTACGGTAAGATTTAGGCGCTTTTTTCAAGTCTTCAAGTAACTTATCAGGAATAGCTTGTAATTGCTCATAAGATGCGATCGCACTTCCAGCACTACCAGCTGCTATGCTCAATACTGCCTGATTTTGCAAAATTTCCTGATGACCTGTTTGTGTGAGTACAACAGCCAAAGACTGTGCATTTAAGCGATAAAAAGGAATGCGTTGACAGCGTGATACCAAAGTCGGCAACACAGATTCAGGTGTAGGTGCAATTAAAATTAATGTCGCTTGTCCCGGTTCTTCCAAGGTTTTAAGTAAAGCATTCGCAGCGGCTTCTGCCATTGTTTGGGCTTCTTCCAGCACTACCACATTTCTCGGCGCTTCCAAAGGCGGACGACCTAAAAACTCGGTAATTTCCCGAATTTGCTCTAGTCGAATTACAGGAGGTGCTTTACGCTTGAGTCCTTTTTCGGCTGCTTCTGCTGCTGTTAATCGTTGTCCCTGGTATTGGTACGTTGGTTGCACCCACAATAAAGCTGGATGGTTCCCCTGACGCAAACGATTTTGTAAAGATGCAGTAACTCCCATCCCACTAGAAAATAGCAATTCCACAAAACATCTGGCTGCTAAACTCCTGCCTACACCATCTGGCCCCACAAATAAGTAGGCTGGAGGAACCCGGTTTTGTCTGACAGCCTGAGTAAGTAATTCTATAGCTTGCTGTTGTCCGATAACTGGTGCAAATGGATCGTTAGTCATTAATTATTAGTTAGGAGTTAGGAGTTAGGAGTTAGGAGTTTGGAGTTTGGAGTTTGGAGTTTG
>CAXUOL010000948.1:0-2769 GCA_964252435.1 uncultured Nostoc sp. | reverse complement strand
ACTCGGAAACGTTCAACGGAGGCGATCAAGTCACGGGATACACCTACTAAGTGTTGTAGGGCACCTGAAACTCGCTGTGCTTCTTGGGAAGTTTCTTGCGCAGTCAATTCTACTGATTGCATTACATGAGCGACGGCGCGGGAAGTTTCCGTTTGTTCCACAGTGTCGCTGGTAATGGAGCGCACCAGAATATCGATGCGATTCGCCACTTGAATAATGTTTTCGAGCGATCGCTTGGCTTCTTCTGCCAATTTTGTCCCTTTAATTACTTGTTGTGTGCCTTCTTCCATCGCGGTCATTACAGAACCTGTTTCGCTTTGAATTTGCATCACAATTTGTTCAATTTCCTTCAGGGATTTAGCAGATTTATCTGCTAGCTGGCGCACTTCATCTGCAACGATCGCAAACCCGCGTCCAGCTTCTCCGGCTCTTGCCGCCTCAATACTAGCATTGAGTGCCAGCAAGTTTGTTCTGGAAGCAATTTGAGAAATCAACGCCACAATTTTAGAAATTTCTTGGGAAGATTCCGCCAACCGCTTCACTTTGCGAGTGGTTTCGGCAACGGTTTCTCGAATTTCTAAAATCCCTGCCACGGTATTTTCTACTGCTTCGCCACCTTTGAGAGCGATCGTACTAGCATCACGAGCAACGGTTTCAGCTTCCCGCGCCGCCTCTGCTACCCGCTGAATCGAGTCGGTCATCACCTGTACAGAATTCAACGTCACCGCTAACTCTTCTGCTTGCCGCAAAGCATCACTAGATAAAGCTCTCGCAAAGGTTTCGGAGTTGGTTGCACCTTTTGTTACATCCTTCGCTGCTACTTTTACCTGTTGGACAATATCCCGCAGGTTTTGAATTGTTAGGTTAAAGGCGTCAGCTACGGCTCCCAATACGTCAGCTGTCACTTCCGCTTGGACTGTTAAATCGCCTCTAGCAGCTCCTTCCACATCATCCAAGAGCCGAATTACCTGACGTTGCAGATTTTCTTTGGCTTCCTCTTGTTCATCGGCTTTGCGTTGAGCTTCACTTGTGGTTGTGAAAATTACCCGCGCCATTTCATTAAAGCCAGTGGCTAAAAGCCCCAATTCATCTTCGGAAAACACTGTGGCTTGAGCATTCAGATTTCCTTGGCGTACAGCTTCAAACTGAGCTTGGAGGTCATCAGTTGTGCGCCGAATTTGTTTAAGCGCCAGATTCCCCATGAAGCCTGCGGTCGCAAAACCTGCAATCCCAGCGGCTAGAGACATTGCCCAACCTGTGTTTCTTACTGATTCTCGTTGTTGGGGTGGCGAAAATGTGGTGGCGACAAAGCTAACTGTAGCTACAACCAGCGCCGAAACAATGCCTACACTTCCAGCAATTAGCCATTGTTTCCGTTCGATGGAGGCATTTTCTAATGGTGCTAACCATCCCTGCTCGATGCTGACGTTGGGTTCTAGTTTCGAGATATCTGTTTGGCTAAAGACTGGAACGGCTTCATGGGAACCAGTCATTGAGAACAGTTCCTCTTCGCGATCGGCTGAACTACTTGCAAAAGCCTCCGCCACTTGAGGGCGTCCAGTGTCACTAGTTTCTCCTGGAGCAGAATGCATTGTTGCATTACCGAAGTTAGAATCTCCTTCGATCAGGTCAAACCCTGGAATATTGCCTAAATCGTCAAATTCCTCAAAGTCATCTAAAAACTCGATATTGCTCTTAGAATTTTCTCCATTTAGTATATTGCTTGAGTCTTCATAAGAGTTTAAACTCTCTGAGCCAAAGGCAGACTCAAATGCTTCCATATCAAAATTTTCATCGTCATCAAAGCTATTTTTACTGATGAGTTCACCTGATTTAAACTGCTTTTCCTTCCGAGTTAAATTACTATTAAAAGATGATTCATTATCAGATAAGTTCGGTTGAAATGCTGATTCTACCTCCACTTCTTTTGGTGTTAACCAGTTATGGGATTCGGTTTCAGAGAAGCGATCTTGACTGCCGTATTCCAAGTTATTTGTTATTGGCAAATCATTTTTTAGTTCTTCTGCAACAATCAGTAAAGGTTCGTCTCCAAACCTAGATTTTTTATATTCTAAATTTCCCATACTTTGCTCTGGGGACTTTGGCTCACTTAACAAATCAGGGAAATTATTCTCGTTGTTACCAGTTTGTGAGCTAGAAGATGAAGAGTTATTATTGTCAATAGTTGAATTTCCGTAAGGAGAATTTCTCCCATTATCTGAGAATTGACTATTTGCTAACGATTCTTCGTCGGAAATATCTTCTGAGATACTTTCCTGCCAAAAAGCAGGCAACTCTAATTCTGTATTCTCCTCCCAGTTTTTATTTGACTCTTGTTCCTGTGATTCTTCATTCATGGCAAAAGGATCGTCACCAAAAGCTATAGAAGAATCTGATATTTTTTTTGTTGCAATACTATCTTCTGTGGGCAGTTCGAATGGGCTTTTTGAAGATGTATCTTCAACACCATTCATACTTTCTTGATGCTCTCCAAAAAAGTTCAAATCAAGGTTATCGCTGTCAAACTCCTGATTAGCACTTAAATCTTCTAATCCTGGTTCGCTATATGCCAGTGGATCGGATATCTCTGAAGAGTTTATTTCCTCTTGATTTTCTGATGGATCGATCTCCCCACCAAATGACTGTAAATATTGATTGATATTTTCAATTCCATTCTTGGCAAAACCAATAATTTCTTGATCATTAGTCAAGCCTAATACCTGTTGATATTCTTCTTTTGCTACATCGTACTGCTGTAAAACATAGTAG
>CAXUOL010000947.1:0-2769 GCA_964252435.1 uncultured Nostoc sp. | reverse complement strand
CTGTTCTTTTCTGTCCATTTGATTCCCAACTCGACTTGTGTATACACGGTAGCCTTATAAAGGGGAGGGAACTAGATTTCTTGTTTCCCACCTTAATAAGGGGGGATTAAGGGGGGTAATTCGACTTGTGTGTACACCGTAGCTTATTAAGGGGGGAAACTTGAAATCTTGCCCCCTCCCCAACACATCGGGGAGCCACTGCGTTGGGCGGCTCTGCCGACTTGAAGCAAGTGGCGTGAGGGTTGGGGAGGGGTGATTCAAGGATTTTTGCAAGAGGTCTATTGTTGAATATGTTGAGCTAAATTGACTTTCTGAGTGTTCTTTGAGCTAAACGCGATACCTACGACAGTAAACTACACCCTACCGAACTTGACAGAATTTAAGTGCTGATGACACAGGTATTGTCTTGACCATAGTCTACAAACATCTTTTATAAATTGTCTGTCTTCGTTAACCAAAAGCTCATCTGGTCGATCAAATCTGCATAGATTAAATTATTTGAAGAAGGGGTTTTCTGAACCTATATCGGATTGAATCTCAATTGGACATGTTGGCTCAGATAAGCGTGTTCCATTAAATTTATAAGTAGTGCCGTTGGAATTGATAGCATTACCACTTATCCTCCGATCTGGAACAAAGTCTCCTCTTACTTCACCGTTAAGTGCGACACTTACTACTGAAGTTGGATTTGTGACTGCTTGCCAATTTCTCTGATCCTGACCTAGATTTGTACGGCTATAAGTAGCGTCTAGCCCAACAAAACGTAGGCTGCTACCATTGGCGTTAAATTCAAAACAAGCAGTAAAATTATCTCCCTGACTCGAATTAACATTGACATTATAACTTTTGCCCTCCACTCCAGCTTGTACTGGCGCAGCCAACAACATTATCTGTCCAAGTAAACAAGTTAAAACCAAACCACACTTAGATTGGATGATTTTCACTGACATAATTGTTTACCTCTGTTACGTAATCAAGTTATTGCTTACTTTTACTCATTGGTGACAGGTTAAGGTCATTAACCATTTGTCAATAAGTAATGGTAATTAAATTTAGTAAAAATGGAGGTTGCAAACGTAAATTTCCAGCCTGCGATGCCTTCGCATAGCGTCTCATAAACAAGACTAGCTACGCCTACGAATATTTGAAAGTATCTTTCATCCTTGCCTTAAAATTTAGTATAAAGCTTAATTAGATACTCGATAGCATAGATAATTTACAGCTTAATCACTATTGACAAAACGAGTTATATCTTAAAATGTCACAAATGCTTTCTTTTTAAGAGAAAGAATGGAAGTGAATTCAGTGTATATTGCTATAGATATATACGTAGAGACTACTCTACGAGTTCTCCAACAAAGAGCGATCGCTATAGTTAACGCTATCGGGTGAAGATTGGTAGGAGACAAGATTGAGACTTCTCCCCTGCTTCCTCCTCTCTACTCCCCTTAATTAAAATTCTGGAACGATCGCAACACCATCCCTAAGATTAAGCAACCCTGAAATAATAACTTTATCTTCTGGCTGTAATCCTTCAATAACTTGGTAATTATTACCTTTGATCTCGCCTAGCTTCACTCGCCTTTGCCGAGCTACTTGTTGGGATACACCTTGGGGAGATGTCTCTGTTTCAACTACATAAACAAAAGTGTCCCCGCCTACACGAGTCATTGCTGTTGTGGGAATTAAAACTCCGGGGCGCTGATTCCAGAACACTCTAGTTCTCACCAATTGATCTGCACGTAGCTGACCGTTAGTGTTGTCAAAAAGTGCTTTAATCAATATCGTTTGTGTTTCATTGCTGGCATTAGGTGCAATAAAAAATATCCTACTTCTACCAAGCTTTTGACCTTGTGTATTCATCACCTCTACTGGCATACCCTTACGCAATTGGGGTCCTTGCTGTAGTGGTACAGAGATATTCACTTCTAAAGGTCGATTTTGGGTGATATTAACTAATGGTGTAGAAGTATTAACTAAATCACCGACTTTCACAGGGATGTTGCCAACTGTGCCACTAAAAGGAGCGGTAATTTTGTCAGACTGGGGCTGTTGTGTTTGAGTATTTACATTAGATTGCTGCAAAGATTTTTCAGCTTGTAAGATGGTGGCTCGTTGTGCTTGAATCCTGGAATCTATTGCATCTAGACTCGTCTTAGCATTGGCAAGCCGATTAGCAAACTGATTGCTAGTTTGTCGAGACACGGCTCCTTGTTCAGCTAGGCTAACGAACTTTTCGTAGTTCTGCTGGTACAATTGCACATTCGCAACGTAGGATGGTCGTTCTGTTTCTAAAGAATTGAGTGTGGCGCGGGCATTTGCCAGTTGCACTAAAAATGCTTGAGGTACAGTATTATTCCTAGCGATCGCTGCCTGTGGTGTAGGATCAACTTGGACAATTGCAGCTCCTTCGACAACTGGATCTCCAGATTTGACAAGTATCTGGCTAACTTGACCCTGAATTCTCGGCTGGAGCGTGACTGAGCGCAGGGATTTTAGACTAGCAATAAAATCTGAACTTTCCTCAATTATGCCGCTTTGTACTGTTGATATTTTGACTCTTACCCCTTGAGGTTGAGCGTTAGCAGTTGAAGGTGCTGAATTTTGCGGAGTGAGTAAACGCCAAACTAGAGTTGCTCCGCCCCCTAACAATAGGAGTGCGGCTAAACTTAACCAAAGCCACCGCCGTTTTCCAGAAGGTGGCTCAAATGACGTTTGTGGAGCTTTTTCTCCAAAATCAGTTTGAGGCTCAGGGGATGTCATGGCTTT
>CAXUOL010000946.1:0-2771 GCA_964252435.1 uncultured Nostoc sp. | reverse complement strand
GGTGAGTCGGTACAGGGCATTTCTACTGTGGAGTGGTGAAACAAAGTTTCCAGATAGACTCGCGCAGCACGGCGATCGCTATCTCCATTTTGGAGTAAAAACAATGATAGCGCCGCCGTTAATACTCTGTTTTCATCCCAATCAGGATGGGTTTCTAAGTAGTTTTTTAAAGATTCGTGGAGTGTTTCAGGAATTTCTGTAAAGATACTAACCGTTGATTTCATGAGATTTTCCTCCTATGAGGATAATCAAGAGGGACAAGTTGCTTGCGGTAAAGTGGTTTAGGGCTTCACACGCTCTTTCGCTATCCCGACAATCTACGCTTACATCTGGTAGTAATATATTTTACACATCTGATGCCAACGGTTGAACAGGATTATAAAAGCAAGCCGCATCATTGTGCGCCAAGAGGGGGTGGGTTTGTCAATGCTGCGAAATGTTAAAAACGATTGTATAAAAAATAAATACGAACGAAAGAATCAGACTTTAAGTCGATTTTTTGTTACTTTACTTCATAAAAACTCAGTCCTTAAACTTCTTTGCTACTTGTAATCAACAATCCCCAGCAAGACAGCAAGAAGCCTATTAGCTCGTATAGCACCTGTGGAAAACTGCTAAAATCCCTGTGGAAACCCTGTGGAATGAATGAGGAAAATAGTAGCCAATGATAAGAATTACAAAAATGTCAGCAAACCATGACATTTAAGCTCATGAAATTAGCTTCTCAATCCCAGTTATCATCGTGGTTGCCTTCGATACATCCCCAGGTCTGGGTTTTCGCAATTGGTAGATTTCTCTCGGAAGTTGGTACCGGCTTTACCCTGTTTTATGCGCCCATCTTTTTTGTTAATCAACTTGGTTTATCTGCAACCAGTGTTGGGGTAGCCTTGGGTAGCGCCTCGATTTCCGGCATTGTAGGGCGGATTGCGGGTGGTTCTTTGGCTGATTCTGAATATTGGGGACGCCGCCGCACTTTGTTGCTAGCGACGGCGATTTCAGCAACTGCTTCTTTAGTTTTAGCTGCAACCAATAATTTCACTTCTTTGGTAATCGGTAGCTTGATTAGCGGTTTAGGGATAGGTTTCTATTGGCCGGCGGCTGAAGCTGTGGTTGCTGACGCTAGCCAAATTGACAATCGCCGGGAAACTTTTGCGATCGCCCGACTAGCTGATAACCTTGGGTTAGCGATCGGAATTGTGCTAGCTGGGTTTTCGCTGGCGATCATTGGGAGTTATCGATGGCTATTTGTGATTGATGCCATCTCTTTTATGCTATTTTTTGGAGTTGTCTATGTAGGGATTAGTGAAACTGAACAACAGCAGATAGAGGAATCTGAAAAGACAGAACTTTTTGCTGCTTGGATGGCAGTATTAAGAGATTGGCGTTTCCTAGTCTACATAGCAGTTAATATATTCTTTACAATCTATATTTCTCAAATCCACAGCACCCTACCGCTTTACTTCAAAAATTTTGTCCTTGTAGAAAGTACTACCAAAGGATTTACTGAAACTACCATTAGCGGACTATTTGCTTGGCATCTGGTGTTCGCAATTATTTGTCAGTTGCCTGTGACCAGCATCTTAAAACGCTGTTCTCACACACTCGCACTCACTGTTTCTGCGATTTTCTGGGCAATTGGTTTTGGACTGATTTGGGTAAGCGGGACAGCCCCATCTCATCATCTGCTTTGGGTAACATTGGCATTGGGAGTATTTGCTGTGGCGATTGTTTCTTATACTCCATCTGCTGCCTCTTTAGTGACTGAGTTAGCCCCGGAAAATCAACGCGGCGTTTATTTCTCCATCAACGCTGTGTGCTGGTCTGTTGGATATTTTATTGGTCATCCCTTGGGTGGATGGGCATTAGATCAACCGCAAATTGTTACTAATAGTTTATGGCTAGGCTTCATCTTGAGTGTAGTGATCGCTGTGGTAATTTTACAGTACCTGAATCGAATTTTGGCTGAGTAAGGGCGTACAGATGTGCGCTTATTTTTCTCTCTATTGACGACGTTCTTGCAACTTACGATATACAGATTTTAAATCAACTTGATGGTGAGCTAAGGCAACCAAAGTATGATATAGCAAATCAGCCACTTCACCTGCGATCGCATCAGCTTCATCATCCTTAAAAGCTATTACCACTTCGGCCATTTCTTCACCGACCTTGTGGTTTGGGTTCATGGTTAGTAGTCAAGGGAAAAGGTTTGAATTAACCCTTTCCCCTTGACACTAACCCTCTTAACTAAACCGTATTGAGTCCGCTTCACTTTAAATTAAGTTTGTCGGCAAGCCTTTCTAGATTCTTGGGGCGGTAGTCCTTTAGGGTTTGCCAACGGTTGATCGTGCTTTCGTGAAGATCGTCAATGCGATCGCTCACAGAACGCAGCTTGATTCCCGCCAATTTAAACAACCCAGGATCGTTCTTAAAATGGCAGTTGTAATCAGGCTTGATACCCCCCGGAATGACACTTGGGTCGAATTCCAGCCCCAATTTCAGGGTATCGGTGATTGAATCCATCATCCACTGCAAGGTTGCGTCTGATAACCCCTTGTATTCATTCGTTCCACCGCCGACGCAGCCATGTTCGCCGGGAAACCAAACTTCAATAACCCTTTGGTTCTCAGCATCAGGGTTTTTCGTCATCGGGGTGACGGCAAAGATTTCGCGGATTTCGTCGATCGCAACAGCATGTAACGCATTCTGTATACAATCGTTTGGCGTTGCATAATTGAAGTATGAATTTGAGCGATCGCGATGAAATGTCCAAG
>CAXUOL010000945.1:0-2779 GCA_964252435.1 uncultured Nostoc sp. | reverse complement strand
CTTTACAAGCTAAAGCCGAACGCCCATTAATTCGCATAGCACAGCTACCACAAATAGTATTGCGGCAATTTTTGCGAAATGCTAAAGTTCCATCTTGCTCCCACTTAATATGATTGAGGCAATCCAAGATTGTATTACCTGGTTCGGCTTCCACAAGGTAGGTTTGCACAACAGGGGAGGAATTTTGTTGCTGTCGAATGACCTTAAAAATAACTTCCATAACTACTAACCAAAATTTTAAAATTACTCACCAGCCTCAACAATCATGAGTCAAAGCAGGTAGTTGCGAAAAGTGAGTTATACTTTTTCGCCCCTAATTCAAACTCTAGTGTTAATAGGCTGACGATTTAAGGGCGACTGACTTCTAGTTTAAGGATAACCATTAAAATTTTACTTGTAGTAGCGTTGTAGGCAAGATTTTTGTCAAATTCTGAGTTAAAACGCCAAAAATGTAATTGCAGCTTTGCATTGAATTTACCTGTTTGGGAATGTAAAGGAAAGAGGTTTGCTTAAAAAGTAACTTCAGTTGATCTTTGATCTAGCGATCGTATCCAAATGAAATGCATCTGAAGTTAGCAACATATCTTGATGTCAACTTGAGTCAAGCAGTCCTGACAGTAAAATTCCACCTTCGCTACCACTTAACGGAATTTTTTGATTATATAGAAGTGTGAAAGCCCATGTTTAATATATAGTAGTGGCAATCAAGCACTAGGCAGATGTTAAGAGATTTGTTCTTCCCATAGACAGACGTGCAAAATCCTCTGGCCGCTTTTGACCTGAAGATAATAAACCGAAGAAATATCCTCACCACTTTCAAAGAAAAGTGAGAGCACCGCGAAACCCGGATGTGCGAGACTTTTCGCTTTTTGGCTTGCTCTCAATCAAAAAAATATGGGATTGAACTCATTGGTCAAAACTGCTCGTCTCAATTATATAAATTTTTATAAAAGCCAGATAGCAATGCTCGCGCTTGCAATCAAGGGTTAAGAAAATGATCACTGCTTTTTTCAACTTTCAAGTCCAGGAATTTAAATAAAAATTTACCAGCAACTTTAATTCAAAATTAAACAACTATTTTGCTATTATTAGTCCATGCTAGTATTTAATATAAAATTACGAAGTAGCAAAACCAGAATCAATAGCCGTATCAGCGCGGTTAATACTGCTTTGTTGATTCGTAATGTAGAGACAAGAAAATTCGCGTCTCTACTGGTAGGACAAAAGGGTGTATGCCCGAGGACTCTATTGAAATACTATGCTGTCCTAAGCTTGAGAGGACGAGTGGAGAAAACTCTACTTGCTCATTGGCAAGAAAGGCAAGCACTGAAAGTGAAAAACCTGCAATTTTTTAGGTCTACGACTTATTTGCAGTAGAACCTAACCCCATTTGTAATGGTGGCTGAAAGTTACACCGCTACAGTAGCGCTAAAGAAGAAAATAGTTTTCTTTCTGATGGCGAATAATGGTTAAAAGTGCCCTAACATCACCAAAATTAATGTCTGTGGCAACTATAACCTCTAGTTGGTTGTGGACAACCATATATAGAAGTGCTTTTGGCTCCTATCGGCAGGAATTCACCCGTTACACTAGGGTCTTCAGTAGCTCTATGCAAATGCTAAAAAATTAAATGCTGGCATGAGACTACATCGTTTATCAGTTTGGAGAGAGTAAGGAAAATTTGAGCATAATGACTGAAACTGCAACCGCGCCATTAACTGGAAAAGCACTACTTGCTAAAGTAAAAGAACTTTCCACATTACCACGCCGAGAAAGAGCTAAACAGTGCGGCTATTACACTGTTACTAAGAATAACCAAGTTCGTGTCAATCTCACCGATTTTTATGACGCTTTGCTATCTGCTAGGGGAATTCCTCTAAGTCCAGAAGCACCTAAAGATGGTCGTGGTCGCGAACCGACATATCGGGTTAGTGTCCATCAAAATGGTCAGATTGTAATTGGTGCTACATATACCAAAGCAATGGGCTTGAAGGCTGGAGATGAGTTTGAAATTAGGCTGGGATACAAACATATTCACCTGATTCAACTAGGTGAAAGCGATAAAAAACTAACCTCACAAGATATAGATTCTGACGAATCAGACGAAGATTTGGAAGACGAAGAGTAAATTTGCTAATGGTAGGGATAAGTTTCAGGTGATGATTACTTGTCCTTACCCCGACAGCAAATTGGTAGCCAGGTAAAAAATACGATTAGACCCCTTGCAGAATTCACCAAATTTAGTAGAGTCTTGATTAATCAGCAAGAAATCTATAATGCAAGAAGTCTATCGTGTTTTTTTTGTTTATTTTGATAACTTTCTTTGAGTCTTCGGTCAACGTCTTACTGGCGTTTAGAGAAAATGCACCGCCACTAGTTATAGTGACGGCATTTTTTGTTTGCTGGATAGTTTGCTGGTTGCCAGTAGCAACAGTATCAGCAATATTGCTTAATTGGCAACCCTCTAAACCTTTACAGCCAGAGCAAAAAATGCCGTTATTGGTGTCACTTTACCTATTAGCTCCCCTGATTCTCTGGGGAGTTGTTTGGTTGACTAATAAATCTTTTTCAGATTACGGCTTTGTTGCCAATCTTTCAACTCTTAGTTCTTTAGCACTAGGTTTTTGTTTGGGAGTGCTGAGTCTAGCTATTGTATTTAGTGGGCAATTCGGATTAGGTTGGTGTTCTTTTGAGAAGTCGAATTTCAAGTTAGTATTACCCATATTGCTACCGATTTTCTTGATAGCGTTGTTAGTCGCTGGGATAGAAGAGTTAGTTT
>CAXUOL010000944.1:0-2788 GCA_964252435.1 uncultured Nostoc sp. | reverse complement strand
CCTCTGCTCCTCTGCTCCTCTGCTCCCCTGCTCCCCTGCTCCCCTGCTCCTCTGCTCCTCTGCTCCTGCTCGTTCGCGTGTCAAGCTATCAATAGCATCACCCAAGGCAGTAGTCAGGCTATTGCGGCTTTGGGCGTGGTTGTCTTGCTCAGTTTTTAAAGCTTGTAAGAGGCGATCGCGTTCTTTAATCGCGGTGATCAGTTTAGCTTGCAAGTCTTCCACAGATTTTAGCTGTTCTATTTCTTGTTGGATAGCTACTGGTGTCCCAGCAGTCAGTGTATCTACTTCAAAACCTTGAAGTTTATGCAGTTCTGCCTTGAGAGAAGCGATCGTCTGTTGGGAGAGTTGGGCATCTGTGCGGCGTTGTTCTGCTTCTGTGTTGTAAAGCTGACGCAATTTTTGGGCACTTTCCCAAGCCGTATCGCGATCGTGTTGCAGTTCTGCCATCTGCTCTTTGAGTGTCTGGATTTCTGTCAACCACTGTTGTGTTAAAGCGGTCGTATAACTAGTATTTTCAGCCATTTTTATCCTCATGCGTACTAATAAAGTACTAAAATCCTGTTTTTCGTCAATCAAAAAAGCATAATGATTTATTTTCTTATTAGAACAAAGGTACTATTTTTGTACTAAGGACTGATCGCTACTATCTTGGCATCAAAAGTTCTTAAAGTATTGACATCAATTTTTCTTCTAAAAATATCAAAAAATCCACATACGTTACCTCCTCAACAGTCCATAGCCCAGTAGCAATTCGTACTGCTTCTCAGTCTACGTCCTAAGAGTCTTGTTCACTGCTATACATGACGGTGCGTTAGGCGCTTTGATGAAGTTTTTTGTGACAAATCATCTGGAATATGCGCCTGACACACCCTACAGCAATTTTATTTTTACTTTATTAATAACCTCTCAAAAGTGGGTATTGCCTACATTCTTTAATTCATCTACAATCTCTTCGTAAGTATGATAAACATTGTCGTAATCAAAAGCACCACCATAGATAGTAGAAGCTTCGGAGTCTTTTAGTTCCTCAATTTCTGGAACTTGCATATCTTCAATTTTTCTAGCTGTTTTTACTGTCTTCATATTCAAATCCTAAGTATCGTTGTAAAGCTATCTAGTAACAAGCTATCAACTGGCAACAGGATAATCAACAGAAATACCAAAACGTCCTACTTTTCCACCTTTTTTACTGAGGGTTATGTCGGTAAATATGGCAAACTAACCATCAAGTTAACTAAAAAGTTAAATAGACTACGATAAAGATTTTGTTCTATTTGATACATATTGATACGTATTATTTAGATGGTCATTGACCGACTCAATTACGGCTCGTTTGCGTAAAAGAATTTTATCAATCAGTTTTACTAATCTGAATACTATTTACTCTTGCCTCCTTTCTTTTCATCCAGTGCTTTTTGAATAGCTTCTCTACAAAATTCAGGAGGATTGTCTTGTTGCTGTACTTCTTCTTTCATCGATTTTGTCATGCGTAAGTTCATCTTCTCGGTAAGCGGCTCCTCTCGTTCTGACTTAATTGGCCTTAAATTTTCAGGAGTTCCTTTAGGATTAGGCATTATTGAGAGATGTAAATATAGCTTGAATCTTTAGGAAGCGAAACATTAGAGTGTTTATTCGATGGGTACAGAAGCCTGAGAAACTTGTTACCCACCGATACCACTTTTAAGGAATGGCTACTCTATGTTTACACGTTCGGAACTGGAAATCAAAACCATCAAAGAACTTCGTGACTTATGCTTGCGCTACGGCATTAAGCCAACTGGGAATAAAGGGTACAAAACTTCATGGATTACATCTTTAATGGTGTTCCCTTGTATGGCGTTATCCCAGTTTGAGAACAGTAAGGGATTAAAACTTCCTATCTTTGCTTTCATGCAAGCACTGAGTAACGCTATAGATGAGATGAATGCACCAACCGATGAGCAAGCAGCACTTATCAAAATCACGATGGAAGGGAGAATCATGAATTACCCAGACAGGTACACCCAAGAGAAGCTATTAGCCTTGCACAAAGCGAAAATGTATCTTGAAATGGCTATCGGTTTGCTGAGTCAGTAAAATCCAATCGCTCATACCTAAATTCCTGACTCCCTTCACACCAGAGGGGAGTTTTTGTGTATCCTCTAAGTAATTCAACTTGATTCATAAATAATAGTCATTGGGCATGAGGCATGGTTATTCTCGTTGTCCTCCGGCTTCCCTGCTCTCCACTCGGTATTCTTGTGGTAAAAAGATAGATGCGGCGATCGCTACGCAAAATTTAGCACAGTAGTTAATGAACGCAACCAGTTTTAACTCTAAATCATGCCAAAGCCTCGTTTTATCCGCTTCTTTCGTCACCTCAATTGGCACACGCTCAAAAAAACTTTTGCGAGGACAATCGAAAGACGACTTTTGGGACTTGCCTCGGAAATCGCCTTCAATGCCATGCTATCGCTGTTTCCAGCAATTCTGGCTCTGATCACAGCCATTGGCTTATTGGCAGAATCTTTGCAAGCCACCTTTAACAAACTGGCGAATCAACTTAGTCAAATCCTACCCGAACAAGCCCTGGATCTGATTCGTGATTTTGCCACCACAGAAATTACTAACTCCAAAAACAGCGGTTTGTTTTCTCTAAGCTTTGTATTAGCAATTTGGACTGCTTCTGGGGCAGTGAGTACCGCGATGACAGCCCTCGATCAAATCCATCAAATTCCTTCAGAAAACATCCGCCCCTTTTGGAAAGCCAAGCTCGTCTCTCTGGGATTAACAGTCGGTACTATGTTGC
>CAXUOL010000943.1:0-2788 GCA_964252435.1 uncultured Nostoc sp. | reverse complement strand
TCTACCAACACACGGGTTTTCGCCGCAGTGCCCGTATGTCCGTTGAGAATCCGCACTTTGTAATCTGTCAAATCAAAAGTTGCAATTTGGGGATAAAAGTTCACCAAAGCCTTGCGTAAAGCTGCATCCAAAGCTGCCACAGGCCCGTTACCTTCCGCCGCCTCCAAAATATTTTTCCCGTCAACAGCGACTTTGACTGTAGCTAAGGCATTGCTAGTTTCTTTCTCTTCAATCAAGTCACAGTGGACTTGAAAACCTTTGACTTCAAAAAACTTCTGGCGACCTCCCAAAGCTTCGTGCATCAACAGCACAAAACTGGCCTCTGCGGCTTCAAATTGAAATCCTTCGCTTTCCAAATCTTTGAGGCGCTGGAGAATTTCCCTAGCCTCTGCCTTTTGCTGATCCAATTCAATGCCAAAACTGCGGGCTTTAGCTAAAACATTGCTCAGTCCAGACTGTTCCGAAATCACAATGCGGCGACGATTCCCGACTTGTTCCGGCTGAATGTGTTCGTAAGTTAGGGGATTACGTTCCACTGCTGATACATGAATACCGCCCTTGTGGGCAAAAGCCGAATGTCCCACAAAGGGAGCGTGTTCATCTGGCGCCAGGTTGACCACCTCACTCACAAAACGACTAGCTTCTGTAAGTTGTGTGAGCTGGTCTTCTGTGATACAACTGTAACCCGCCTTCAGTTGTAAATTGGGAATTAACGAACAGAGGTTAGCATTACCGCAACGTTCACCGTAACCATTAATTGTGCCTTGTACCATCTTTGCCCCTGCCATCACGGCGGCTATTGCGTTAGCAACCGCCATTTCCGAATCGTTATGAGTATGAATTCCAATTTGGGGCATTGGGGATTGGGAATTAGGAATTGGAGACAGGGAAGATTCTTTTCCAGTTCCCCATGCCCCAGTCACCTTTACCACATCTTGAACAATTTGGCTAATTTCGTGTGGTAAAGTACCACCATTGGTATCACAGAGGACTAGCCATTCTGCACCAGATGCGATCGCAGCCTCTAATGTCTGTAAAGCATAATCTCGATTGTGCTTATAGCCATCAAACCAATGTTCGGCATCGTAGATGATCCGACGACTTTGAGAACGGAGGTACTCAATGGTGTCACGAATCATCGCCAAATTTTCTTCTAATGTCGTCTTGAGTCCTGTTGTCACGTGTAAATCCCAAGACTTGCCAAAAATCGTTACCCAGCGAGTTCCAGCAGCCAAAATATCCTGTAGCATCGGTTCGGTGGCGGCAGTGGAGTTGGGGCGGCGAGTCGAACAAAAAGCAACAATTTCAGCCTGTTTAAGCGGATCTTCTTGAAGTTGCCAGAAAAATTGTACATCCTTGGGATTGGCACCAGGCCAACCACCTTCAATAAAGGGAATTCCCAGTTGATCGAGTCTACGGGCAATGCGTAACTTATCTTCTATCGATACAGATAGCCCCTCGCGCTGAGTGCCATCCCGTAATGTAGTGTCATAGAGCCAAAGTTGAGGTGAAGAATTTGTGGTCATAAAACTGGGACCGACGAGACAACTTTCGAGGCAATGTGTCAATATACAACAAAAAGCCAGTTTGGCAATTTAAAAATGCCTAAAGTACTAGCTGAAGGTAAAACAATAGATTGCGAGCATGGAAGCAATCTCCGAACAATTTTGCTGCAAAATAGTATTCACCTCTACAATGACGGTGCTAAGGTGATAAACTGTCGGGGCATTGGCAGTTGTGGAACCTGCGCGGTTAAGGTAGAGGGCGAAGTATCAGCAGCGAATTGGCGCGATCGAGCACGGCGTTCGCTTCCTCCCCATTCTCCTACAACAGACTTACGTTTAGCTTGTCAAACTCAGGTTTTAGGCGATGTGAAAGTGACAAAGTTTGATGGATTTTGGGGACAAGGTTCTCGAATAGTGTGGACACCAAAAGGTTAAAAAGGAGTTAAGACAAGATGGGTAGATGGACACCCTTAATTTTAATGGCTGGAGGTTTAGCCATTCTGCTTGGTACATTACTAGGCATCAACTTTCCGATGGGCGTACAAACTGCTAACGCTCCCAGCGATAAGAAATCAGAAGTCCTGCCAGCTAATATCAATGTTAATAGTAGTGCTGGCAGCAAGAATGAAGAAACTACAACAGAAGGAAATCAAACGACTGAAACAAATGAAAATAGACGCACTATTGTAGCTCCAAGACCTGACAACAGGAGTAACGTTGCCCAGAATTCTGCCGATGACTCAACTGACAGTACAACAGACGGCAATACAGATTCTTCAGAAACAAGCACACCATCTAGCAATCCAAATCAAGGCAACGAACCAATTCGCGCCTTGTGGTAACGAGCAGATCCGTCTTTAGTTACGAGTTATAAGTTATAAGTTATGAGTTATTAGTTATGAGTTATTAGTTATGTACTAATGATAAATGGCTAATGATAGATGACTAATGACTAATGACTAATGATTAGTGAGACTGTGATTATTGGTGGCGGCGTTATTGGTTTAGCGATCGCCATTGAACTAAAATTGCGCGGGACAAACGTCACCGTGCTTTGTCGTGACTTTCAGGCTGCCGCTACCCATGCCGCCGCCGGGATGTTGGCACCAGATGCGGAAAACATCGCTAATGGGGCAATGCGTTCATTGTGTTGGCGATCGCGTGCCTTATATCCCGACTGGACGCGCAAATTAGAAGAACTGACCGGCTTAAATACTGGCTACCGTCCCTGTGGTATTCTTGCACCCGTTTTTGAAGAAAGCAGGGGAGCAGGGGAGCAGGGG
>CAXUOL010000942.1:0-2789 GCA_964252435.1 uncultured Nostoc sp. | reverse complement strand
CGGGTGCGAAAGTTTTGGGTAATCTGCAAATTGGCGATCGCGTCCGTATTGGTGCTGGTTCCATTGTCTTACGGAATGTCCCGAACGACTGCACAGTTGTGGGAGTTCCCGGTCGAATTATTTCTCGCAACGAAAGCGCCAGCCTTTCTCCTTTGGAACATGGAAAGCTACCCGATGTGGAAGCAACCGTGATTCGTTCTTTGCTCTCGCGCATCGAGCAACTCGAAAAACAACTGCAAACTTTAAGACAGGAGTTAGGAGTTAAGAGTTAAGAGTTAGTAATTATTCTCCCTCATCCCCCCTCATCCCCCTCATCACTTGCCAAAATGAGAAAATTAAACGCCTCACAACTTAATTCCGACCCTTTAGGCGATCAAGTTTTGCAGATTCCTCTGAGCGATCGCTGGCGAATCTATCACCGTTTGCAAGAGTTAAAAATTAAGAGCTACTGTCCCCCTGATGGTTCTTTACGAGTGCAAGTGAACAATTTGCTCGAAGCAATTCTAATTCGCAGTACAGTTATGCAATTTCTTGCTTCTCGTCACGAATTATTAGAGTGGCTAGAGCGTTGCTGGCATTACAGTGATGAGTCATGATTATTTCAAAAAGACCTAATTCAGAGATGATTAATCTTGAATTCATGACTCAAGTACTGAACTTCATCCTTTTTGTTCATAGATGCACAAAGCTCGAATAAATTTAGAAGTTGAAGCTACTGTCTGCTAACAGAATTTATTGCAGACTGAGATGGATTAGACGGGGTTTAGATTTTGTTGGGTCTACTAAATCTGAAACTTTCCTGACATATAGCAACAATTAAAAAGGCGAAGTTCCCAAATATAAATTGGAATTTCTGATTTTTAACTTTTCCTAAATTAAGAAATTGAAAGTTCAATCAATTATGGCGACTCGGAACAGAGATATAAACCTACTCAATTTTTTGCACAATGAACTTGAACTTTCAAATGCCGATATTGCTGTAGCTCTGCGACACCGTGAATTAGAAAATGGCCCGCTACCGATGCTCCTCTGGCAGTATGGTTTCGTTGACTTGGAGCAGCTAGGAAAGATATTTGATTGGCTAGCAGACCAAAGTTAGCGAATTTGTATCTCTGAGCGCTGAGTACTATTACCTGCCGAAATTACACCCAAATGCACTAGAAAAGATGAGGTTACGAAGATGATTACATCCTTAATTGCTGGATTCTGTGTATTACTTTGTTCGGGATTTGCTAATAGTTATATTAGTTCATTGCTACTCGATGACATTTCAACTGACATCGGTAAAAACGATTAGTAAATTATACATTGTTTTAGTTTCCTGCCATACAGATGTGATGCTACTAATCAGGCAATAATTAAGGATCATGTATCCTACATTATGAATTGTGATATTTTTAGCATTTACCATCACTAGGGATTGTAGAGGGAAAGGATATTAAGAATACTTCCAAGAGAGGGATATTTGCAATGAATCAAATCATAATTAATGACACTACATTACGTGATGGCGAACAAGCAGCAGGTGTTGCCTTTACTCTACAAGAAAAAGTAGCGATCGCTAAGTTTCTCGATGCCATTGGTATACCAGAATTAGAAGTGGGTATACCGGCAATGGGTGACGAAGAAATCCGGGCGATCGCCGCAATCTCTCGCTTGGGTTTACAAGCAAAACTCTTGGGCTGGAACCGCGCTGTCATCTCAGATATCAAGGCTTCCATCGCCTGTGGTTTGGACAGGGTGCATATTGCTATTCCCGTCTCTGGTATCCAAATTGCCACTAAATTTCACGGTCAGTGGCGAGTAAGTTTACAAAAACTCAAAGACTCAATTAACTTCGCCCTCGATCAAGGTCTTTGGGTAGCAGTCGGCGGCGAAGATTCTTCTAGGGCTGATGAGAATTTCCTCTTAGATGTAGCACTTTATGCCCAAGAATGGGGTGCATCCCGCTTCCGCTTCTGCGACACTGTAGGAGTTCTCGACCCCTTCACCACCTATACCAAAGTCCAACGATTGGTTTGTGCGTTGACGATTCCCCTAGAAATCCACACGCATAATGATTTTGGTCTGGCAACTGCCAACGCCCTTGCGGGTATCAAAGCTGGAGCCTTATCAGTGAGTACCACAGTTAACGGATTGGGTGAACGGGCGGGAAATGCAGCTTTAGAAGAAGTTGTCATGGCGATCAAACGCATCTACGGTGTTGATTTGGGCATTGACACACCCAGTTTGCTGGAACTGTCTAAACTAGTTGCAGCCGCATCAGGAGCCGATGTACCACCTTGGAAAGCGATCGTTGGCGAAAATACCTTTGCTCATGAATCTGGCATACATGCTCACGGGGTATTGCAAAATCCCATTACCTACGAACCATTTGCACCTGAAGAAGTAGGTTGGGAACGGCGTTTAGTAGTAGGTAAACATTCTGGACGGCATTTAGTTGCTAACTTGCTAGAACAGCATGGAATTTTCTTGAACTCTCAAGAAACCCAATCTGTTTTAGATGCAGTACGCCATCAATCGGTACAGAAAAAACGCAGTTTGACGACAGAAGAATTATTGAATTTGGTCAGAGAACAGAGGTACTCTCATGCAACGCGATGAATTAGAACTAAACTTGCCACCTGCTTTTGAAATTGGTGAAAAAGTCAGAGTTCGGAAACTGCTAAAAAACGATGGTACCTTTCCTGGTAAGGAAGTCGGCCAAGTTTTAGTAAACAAGGGAGATATCGGTTACATAGCGAGTATAGGCACATATTTGCAGACTTCCTATATATATGCTGTGCATT
>CAXUOL010000941.1:0-2790 GCA_964252435.1 uncultured Nostoc sp. | reverse complement strand
TAAAACCATCCAGATGGTAACATAGAGCCTATGTTTATGAAGAATTTCAAAGTTTGTGATCGGTTCCCGTAATCCAAATATCTTTTGTATAGATATTTCGAGTTTGCTTTGGATTTTGCACTTTCTCCAAAAATATATGTATTTTTATTAACTTTAAAACTTTCAGTAAGACCTAAGTATAAATTCTCCTTGGCATGCATTGCTTTCTGGCATCTTGTTAAGGTTTGATGCAGTGATTTGAAATTCAAAATTTGCAACCGAGATGAAAGCTGTAATTTTGTTATCTGGGGGATTGGACTCTTCCACAATTCTGTACAAAGCTCAAGCTGATGGCTGTGAATGTCATGCTATTTCCTTTGATTACCAGCAGCGACATCGGCGAGAGTTACAGTCAGCCCTCAGTATCGCTCAAAAAGCTGCGATCGCAAAACATCAGGTAGTTAACTTTGACTTACGACAATGGGGCGGTTCGGCCCTTACCGATAATGCCATTGATTTACCCGAGGAGCGATCGCTGGATGAAATGTCTCAGAATATTCCTGTAACTTATGTTCCAGCTCGTAATACCATCTTTTTAAGCTTTGCTCTTAGTTATGCCGAAGCGATCGCCGCAGAGCGTGTCTATATCGGCGTTAATGCCCTAGATTACTCAGGATATCCTGATTGTCGCCCCGACTATATCCAAGCAATGCAAGAAGTTTTTCGCCTGGGAACCAAACAAGGGCGTGAGGGACGACCAATTAATATTGTTGCACCCCTAATCAACCTGAAAAAAACCGAAATCATCCAACTGGGGAACCAATTGGGAGTTCCTTGGGAACTAACTTGGTCTTGCTATGCAGGTGAAGATGTCGCCTGCGGTGTGTGTGATTCTTGTCGCTTACGGCTAGCAGCTTTTGCCGAATTGGGGCTTGTTGATCCACTGGCGTATATAGCAAAGTGCTGAGTGCTGAGTGCTGAGTGCTGAGTAGAAACTCAGTGTTATCAAAGGTTTGAGCAACCAACATAGTCCTAACCTATGCTTCGACTGTTATACTTCTTGAGTGAGGAGTGAGGAGTTAAAATTCATAACTCCTAACTCTTAACTCTCAACTCCTAACTCTCAACTCCTAACTCTTCTAACCGTCGCAGTTGAATTTGATGTAGGCGTGGGCCAACAATCGATACTACGGTGAATTCGAGATTTTGATAACAAAAGGTTTCGCCTTTGGCCGGAATTTTCTGTAACTCATACAGCAAAAAGCCCCCTAGTGTTTGGTATTCTCTGGCCAGGGGCAAATTGAGATGCAAAACTTCGTTGAGGTCTTCAATGTTGATTTGTGCTTGCACCAAAAATTTTTGCTCATCTAACATCTGAATCAGTAAGTCTTCACTGCTTTCAGGTTCGCTGGGGTCGCCAATAATTTCGGCAATCACATCTTTGATTGTCACTAGTCCCACAGTAGAGCCAAATTCATTGACTACCATAACCATAGCGGGTTTCTCTTGCTGCATCATGGGCAAAAGTTCACTCAAGGGCGTGTGTTCTGGAACAAACCGGGCGGGACGCATCCAAGGTTGGATCTGTGTCTCTAAACTGAGCTTTCCTACAGCCAAAGGTTGTGCTAAATCTTTAAAATAGACAATACCGCGAACATCGTCCAAAGATTCACCAATCACGGGATAGCGAGAGTAACCAGTAGAAGCCATTTCCCTGAGTAATGTCTGGAAGGTAGCATCTTTTGGTAGTGTGATAATACTGGTGCGGGGGATCATCACCTCTTGGGCCATGACATCCCCAAACTCGAAGACATTATTGAGCAGTTCTCGCTCTGCACGCTGTAAACCAGTAGATCCCCATTCTGTAGAGATAATCAGTTGCAATTCTTCGGGAGTCACAGGCGGTCGCCAGCCTTGACCTGTGTATTGGATACCAAAAATCCGCAAAAAGCAACGAGTTGATTGGTTAAGAATCCAGATGAAGGGGCCAAAAAAACGCACGATCGCTTTTACCGGAGGACCCAAAAACCTCGCTAGCTGTTCTGAGTACAGCATGGCTAAGGATTTGGGACATAGTTCTCCGATCACAATTTGCAAATAGGCAATCAAGAAAAAGGCGATAGGAATTGATAGGGAATGGGCGAGGAAGGTAGTCATCCCGGTGGGTAAAGGCCAGGATCTTAACCAGGCATTCACCAGCACGACAATCGTACTTTCGCCAATCCATCCCAGTGCCAAACTAGAGAGAGTAATGCCTAGCTGGGTGGTAGATAGCAGTCGGTCAATACTGCGTTGTAACATTTCCACAGCGATCGCTGGAATATCCCCAGCCTTAACTAGCTGGTGAATACGCGATCGCCGCACGCTCACCATCGAAAACTCCGCCGTTACAAAAAAGGCATTTATGGCAATCAGTAGTAACACTGACAACAACCGCAGCGCCACTTCTATCAAACTTAAATTAGGAAAACCACTCACCGCCAAAGCTCGTGTAAAACTCACGTCCTCCATTTAGGGGGAATAAGGAATAGGGAATAGTAAAAAATAACAGATAATTACCAATGCCCAATGCCCAATGCCCAATGCCCAATGCCCAATGCCCAATGCCCAATGCCTCTACCTTTCTACAGGAATATTCGATGCCTCTAGCTTCAATTGTTGAGCGGGATAATCAGTGAGAGCAAGTGATATTTTCTTGACATCATCAAGTAAAGCTGTAGGAATGCTCACTGTACCTGAAAATGCTGGCCCATTTACAGGCAATTCTGTTGGTAAACCCTCTGTACTTGCACTCAGGGTTCGTCCTTTATC
>CAXUOL010000940.1:0-2794 GCA_964252435.1 uncultured Nostoc sp. | reverse complement strand
TGCTGTCGGCATCCATTGCGTTGGGTGCTTCCATCGCCGTTAGGCAGTAAAGTTGCATTAAGTGGTTTTGCAACATATCCCTTAGTGCGCCGACGCTTTCATAGTAACCAGCCCGGTCTTCCACACCTACGGTTTCTGCCACAGTAATTTGCACATGGTCAACAAATTGACGATTCCACAAGGGTTCAAAAATCGCATTGGCAAAGCGAAAGACTAGCAAATTCTGGACTGTTTCTTTACCTAAGTAGTGGTCAATGCGGTATACTTGGTTTTCTTTGCAATATTTCTGTACCACTTGGTTAAGACTTTGGGCAGAAGCCAAATCCCGACCAAAGGGTTTTTCAATTACTAGACGGTGTTTGTAGGGATCTTCTAGCATCCCGGTGCTTCCTAGCTGCTTAATCGCTTCGGGAAAAAATGAGGGGGCAACGGAGAGATAGAACATGCGATTACCTCGCGTGCCCCGTTTTTCGTCTAATTCACTCAATAAGGTTTTCAGTTTCTGGTAGCCTTCAGGATTGTCTATATCCCCAGGACTGTAAAACAGACCTTGAGAGAAGTCTTGCCAAAGTTCCCCTAAATCGACATTAGGATGTGCCTCTTCCATGCCCTTCTGCATTTGTTCACGGAAGTATTCATGGCTCCATTCTCGACGGGCTACGCCAACAATAGTAGTTTCTGGCGGAATACGCCGTTCTCGCCGCAATTTGTAAAGTGCTGGCACTAGTTTGCGCCAGGTGAGATCACCAGAAGCGCCAAAGATAACTATAATTTGGGGTTCAGGCATCCCTTGTTGTTGCAGACCAACGCGCAAGGGATTTTCTAGCAGACTAACCATAGGAATTTTGGATTTTGGATTTTGGATTTTGAGATTGGGGACTGGGTATTAGGGACTGGGTATTGGGTATTGGGTATTGGGGGTTTAGTATTAGGAAAATTGTTTACCAGTCCCCAGTCCCCAGTCCCCAGTCACCAGTCCCTAGTCCCTAGTCCCTACACTGGTGACAATACCTTGATCTTGTCTTCTAAAGAGTTCATCAAGGACTGGAAGGGCTGGATAAACTTGTCAATACCATCGACTAACAGTTCATCCATTACGTTATCGAGATCGATGTTGATGTCGGGATCTTTGAGGTTTTCGATCAGCGTGTAAGCATTATCTACATCTGTTTCTAAGCGATCGCCTACGTTACAATGATCGGCACAAGCTTTAATGGTCGCTGGTGGTACGGTGTTGACGGTATCATGGCCAATCAACTCTTCGATATACATCACGTCTCTGTAGTTGGGGTCTTTGGTGCTGGTGCTAGCCCAAAGTAGACGTTGTACTGTAGCCCCTTTTGCTGCCAAATCTTGCCAACGCTCGCTTCTAATGATTTTCTTGTATTCTTGATACGCAATCTTAGCGTTAGCGATCGCTATTTTTCCTTTAACAGCTCTTAGCTTTGCTTCCACAGCAATATCATCAACGCCTTTTTTCAACTTAGCATCAATCTTGCTGTCAATGTTGCTATCGATGCGGCTGAGGAAGAAGCTAGCGACTGAAGCAATTTTACTGATATCCTTACCTTCAGCCACCCGTTTTTCTAAGCCCCGAATATAAGCCATTGCTGTGTTTATATAGCTTTCTACAGAAAACAGCAGCGTAATATTAACATTCATCCCTTCGGCTATTACCTGTTCCACTGCTGGTAAACCAGGTTCTGTACCAGGAATTTTAATCATCAGATTTTCCCGACCAATTTCTTGGAAATAGCGTCGGGCTTCGGTTATGGTTGCTTCAGTATCATGGGCAATGGTTGGCGGTACTTCAATACTCACATAACCATCTAGTCTATTCGAGGCTTCATAAACAGGGCCTAAAATATCACAGGCATTACGGATATCTGCAAAAACTAGGGATTCGTAAATTTTGTCTAGGGGTAAGTTAGCTCGAACTCCGGCTTCGATATCGGCATCATAAATAACGTTACCAGCGATCGCTTTTTCAAAGATCGCTGGATTCGAGGTAATCCCAGAGATTCCTTGATTTTCAACCAGGTTTTTGAGTTCCCCTGATTGAATAATGTCACGGCTCAAATTATCCATCCAGATACTTTGACCGTATTGGTTAATTTCTAGTAGATGATTGGTAGACATAGCTCTAATTCGTTTCACTCCTGTATAGTGATGATTCTAAGTAAGTTGGCAAAACCCATCAAAATTTGATGCTTACTTTTGAATTGTGGCGTTGCCAATCACTTATCGCATCGGCCAGCTGAGATAATCTTTAATACATCTTCAAGAAGTGCTACTCTGCATCGCCAATCTTAAATCACCATGATTAACTTTTAATTAATGCCAGATGCTAGACGCATCCTTGATCCTTTTATTACCGTCTTCTAGTGCAGCATGACAAAAATAACTATCCAGTTGAAAAAGTTTAAAAAGCTTTATTTTCTCCTAACTAGTGCCTTTTTAGACTAGTACAGATTGGCAGAAATAAACTTACCATTTCATTACAGCCAGAAAGCCGAAAATTAAAGCATGAGTGACTTTTGACTTTTAACTTTTGACTTCTCCGTAGGGGTTGACTAGTGTCCGTTTTGAATAAAAGACTCCACCTTTGCTACATCCTCTTTGCTACCAATAATTAAAGGTGTGCGTTGATGCAATTTTTTCGGCACCACATCCAAGATATTTATCAATCCTGTAGTAGCACGACCGCCCGCTTGCTCAATTAAAAAGGCTAGAGGAGCGGTTTCATAAAGCAAGCGCAATTTCCCTTCTGGGTTTTGAATTGTGCCTGGGTAGA
>CAXUOL010000939.1:0-2802 GCA_964252435.1 uncultured Nostoc sp. | reverse complement strand
AATCGCATTTTATATGTTATAAAGCTCACAGAAATTAATGTTAGGCGGAAACTACTTTATGGAACCAGATAAACTGGGCCGTTTTAAGGAGTACGGCGAATTCATCCTCCGAAAGATAGATTCTGTGCCCCAGTACCCTTCTAAACAAGAAGATTGGGTTCCAGCTAGTCTTGATGACTGTCTTCTTCGTTTGCGATCGGCTGCCCAGAAAACTGTAGACCTGGCAACTTCGCCTGTCAAAATTGGGGTGATGGGGGAATTTAGTAGTGGAAAAACCTTACTTTTAGGCAGTCTAATTGGATATGCAGATGCTTTGCCAGTCAGTGAAAACCCCACTACAGGTAATGTTACCGCCATACATATTATCCCGCAAGACGATTTTGCAACTACTCAATTAAGTAACTTTACGGTAGAGTATCTTTCTCATGAAGGAGTACATGAGTGTCTACGCTTCATGCTAGGGGAAGCCAATAAACGAACAACAGCAGCAGGGCTTCCTCCAATACCAGTATCGAAACTCAACTCTGGCACAGATATTATTAGCTGGTGTGAAGAAGCATGGAATAGCAGTAACAATTTAGAGCTACGTTATTTACTGAGGGAGTTGGTATTATTCCTGCGGGCTTATCAAGCTTATGGGGAAGTTATGTGTGGTGGGCGCTACCAAATTGATGCTATCACCGCCCGCGAGGGGCTACAGCTAGTCGAACAGCCAATGGCAATCCAAACTCTGAAATTTGAGGATTTACCTCCTGCGCATATCCGATTACCGAGTCCACCCCAGAGGCTACCAACAAAGTTATTGCAAAACAGCTTCCCACTGATCCGCCGGGTAGATATTGATGTGAAAATCTCACGGGAAATTTGGGATTTTGCAGACGCAGCTAAATTTATTCTCATCGACTTTCCGGGATTGGGGGCTGCTAATTCGGGAGCTAGGGATACCTTTTTGTCATTGCGGGAATTGGCAGAAGTACAGACAATTTTGGTATTGCTAAATGGTAAATCTCCTGGGAGCGATCGCGCCAATAAAATCTTTACCATGATGCAACAGCAGCGACCGGGACAAGACCTGAAAGATTTAATTCTCGTCGGTGTGGGTCGTTTCGATCAACTACCTCTAGATAGCGAGGGTGGCGAAAGAGAACTTGACTATCTGATTGAAGATAGCTCATATTTGCAGGAAGAAACGGTTCTCCAAAAACTCAAAGTTCTGCAAACTACTATTGATTGTGCACAAGCGTTTACAACCCAAAAAGACCGTATCGTTTTACTGTCGCCACTGTTGGGATTGGCTGAATTAGCAAAACGTTCTAGTACCGTGAAAGCCGGCTCACCAGAGTTTTTGGCTAACTTGGACTATCCTGATTACCTAGATCGGTCTAAACGGCTACAAGAGAAATGGGAGCGTTTAAGTGAAAAGCTGATAGAATCTAATACCCGTAGCTATTTAGGCAGACAGCTAGGTTACTTTAGTCAAGATGGCGGACTTAGTAAGCTGCGGGAATTGATTCAAACTCACGTAGCTACTCATGGTTTGAAGCAACTGCATGAAGATACTAAAAGAGCTGCTGATGTGGTGAGTCAGCAACAAGATCACTTGAAAGACATCATAGATGAAATTCACGAGCAAGGCATCCCCACAGGTGATAGTCCTGCTTTTATGGAATTACGTTTTGTGGTCGAAAGCTTAGATAAAATCTATAGAAATTTTCAAAAAGATATCGGCAAAGAACCACTTAAAGACCGGCGCGGTGTTGTTGTCAGCGATATAGTAAAAGACGAACTTACCTTTAGAATCCTCAATTGGAACCAGTGGACTTTACTCTTCAACAAAGCCAATAATGGAGCGATCGCTCTGGCAGAATCTAAAGGTGCAGCCGGGAAATTATTCGATCGGGGAAACCGTGTAAATACTTCCCTTCCGACTAAGAGTGATGATTTTTATCCAGTATTTGAGAAAACTGTTAAAGAAGTAGAAGATTTTGCCCGCGATCGCATTCATCAAGCCGTGGTAGATTTATTAAACCAATTATCAAATTATATCGCCCCAGAACGCGAACAATTGCAGGCATTTTTCTACCCAGAAATGGAGCGAGAAATCGAAGAAAAATTTGGTTTTGAAGATGCGGATCTATTTTACAAATTATTACTAGGATGCGAGCCTAACGAATGGAAAGAAGCAATCATCTCGGAAATTACTAGTAAAGACAAAACCGTTGCACCCGAAATTATCTTTCCTTTAGCACGTCAAGACGATAAACACAACGTTGGTCAAATCTTTGATTGGGCACCAGAGAAAAGTCAAGGTTTACCTAGATCCAGCAATCACCAACTTTTAGTACTGCGACTGCGAGATGAAATTACTGCTAGCGCCAGCCTGCATCTTGTGCAGTATGTTAGTGAAGTTAATCAGCAAATTAATTCTGAACTAGAAGGCATTTTGGATCAAATTATTCCGAGTCTGCAAAACCTTTCAAAAAAAGAAACTTTGTTGAGATATTTGGCTGCTGGGGAATTGCCATCTGAGATCCAAATTCCTACTTGGTTGCAGATTATTTCAGAAATGGCGGCTGTTTCTCACTCAGATGATTTGGATTTGAGATGACGCGATCGCGTAGAGATATGAGGATGTATTTGTGAGACGTGATGCGATTTTTTATACAATTTTTAAGCGTGTCCCAGGATTGTTTTTTGAGTTAGTGGAACAGCCACCAGTAGAAGCTGCTAGCTATCGCTTTGAATCAGTTGAAGTTAAAGAACCAACATTTCGGATTGATGGGGTATTTTTACCTCCACCTG
>CAXUOL010000938.1:0-2815 GCA_964252435.1 uncultured Nostoc sp. | reverse complement strand
CCTGCTCCCCTGCTCCCCACTCCCCTATCTAACAGAATTACTCTTACTCCCTTCTGGACTAGGCAATGTAGTCGCGTTGGTAACTTTTTTAAGTTCGATAAAAATATCGTAACGGTTACTGCGATTGTCGCTGACAGCAGATGTCATCCCAATTGTACGCGTTGCATCTAGCAAAGTTTGTTGATTGGGAATTAGAGTTGGTAAAGGGAAATTTTTCACAGTTCGTTCCACATCCAGGAAAAATTGACCATTCGTCGGATTGGGTTCTGTAGGAACTGTTTGTTGGAAGGGAAAAGTGCCAGCTAGTGTGTAGTTAGGTTTGGGAACAATTTTATCTGCGATCGGAGCGCCCACTACCAGAAAGGCGACATCTCCATCTAACCAACCGTGGGTTGCAGTTAACGTACCATAAGGTGATACCCAGTTAACAACGGGTTGACCTGCGACTTTCCCAGGTTGCACTTGAAACTGGTATTGATTTTTCATCACTTCATCCAGTTGACTGATGGATGCTTCAGCTGATTTGCGTAGGTTTTCCCCGCCGTAGGCATCGCTTGTCTGTACCATGAACAGTAAACCCGCACGAAAATCATTTGGTGAACCTTCTTTTGGAGTAGCAGGAATCACTGATAACGAAAACTCGCCTTTCATCCAACTAAGTAAATCCTTCTCTAAATCAAGATCGGTAAGAGATTTTATACCACCTCTAATCTGTTCTGGTGCGATTGGTGATAAAGGATTTCCTTGAGATGTTAAAACATAGTCTCTCCACAACCTCTGTAAGTTACCACCAGTAAGCATCATTAAGGTTTCGGCTGGTATACGGCTTTGCATTTTCCCAGCTTTGTTTTCCACCGCTAGCACACGTTGACTATTAGGATTTAACCAAGAAACGCCCTTGAAGCGGATTCCTTCTGACTCTAAGGTTATTGTCCCTGCTAAACCTTGGTTATTTTGCAGTTGAGCCAGAACTTGAGCAGGTAAAGGGCGGTTTGGAGAAGCTGCGGCTATTTTCGCTGCTGTTGGCACATTCACATAAAACTGGGCAAAGGGTTGGTAATTGGCAATTTTCGGGAAATTTTCAGCAAAGCCGCCTGTTGTAACTAGGGATGTTTTATTTTTGTAGGCGTCGATTGCTCGTTCTGTGGCTTTGGGACTATCAGTTATGACTAAAAAACGCCCATCTAGTAATGCAGCCGAGAAGTTTTGCCCTGCTTGTCCCTGACTTTGTTTAATGGCGATCCCTTGATAAGTGCGATCGCTCAATTTGCCTTGTTTAAGAATTTTGGGTTGTGCCAAAATAGTTTTGGCGATTTCTGGGTTTTTGACTGGCAATACCATTACCATCGATTGCTGATCGCTGGCAGCATTTTCATTGGTGGTAACTGGTTTGGGTGCAGGTTTATTTCCTGTAGTTGGGGCAAGAATTGCGATCGTCACGTCATCACCTACCCAAGGAGCGATATCTTTCTGGAAGTCGTAACCATTATTCGTCAGAAAGCGATCGCGTAACTGGACTAAATTTTTGTCCAGTTCTGTTTGGGTTTCTTTTGTCCCAAACTGCCGCAATTTCTGCCACTGCTGGGGATCTGTTGTTAAGGAAACCGCAAACAGGGCATCACCAGGAATAATATTTGCACCTACTAGCAAATCGCTAGAAGATATTTGTCTCTGGGCTAACAACCAGTAGGCTACACTCCCCGCACCAATCAATAACCCAGCAGCCGAGAGCGTCAGCACCAGAGACGGTTTCTTATTTTTCTTCATCTGAACAGACACAAGAGGCGGTGCCATTGAAACCTGTACCTTATACTTGCAAACTTATTACTTGCTTGATTAGTCAAGTACACCAACAGTATTACCCATTCTTTAGGGCAGCTAATTATATTAAATTTTTCTACCCTAGATGCTGATGGTACTTCGATAATCAACTTTCCGTAGTCTTTTAAAAGCTATGTTTTTGGCTCAGTTACCATTTTTAACACGCTTTGTTGAATTTCGTAGGACGTTTCCCTGAGATTAATTCCTCTGTCGGAAAGTTTCCACAAGTAAATCTGTTATTCCAAGCAATAAGCGAGAATATAACATTTTTTTCAAAGTTACGAAATTATATACAATCAGAAAACTCTAGGTATTGTAATGGTTTTAGCGATTTCTCTCAATTCTCCTTAAAGTATTACCCCGCTCTAAGAACTCTATTTTTATGCTATTTGGTTGGAAAATTGTCCTATTGCTTTCCTCTCAAGGCATTAATGCCTCTTGCCATCTCAAAATAAGCGAACCGTACAGATATAACTAATTGGACAAAGCTGCAAGCCAATTTGAGCTACTTGTCTTTGCTCGGTAGCGATCGCCTACCTATACTTGCAACTCAAATCCAGGTAGTATATCTTCTCCAGAAACAATCGTTGGCATTTGCACAACTTCTACAGCTTTTAAAAGTCGGTAAATTTCAACCTGGCGATCTTGAGGATTAATCAGCCAACCCAAGAGCAGACCATTTTTAATATATTCCTGCATTTTCTCTTGAATTGGTGCAAGGCGATCTGTGTCCGAACGCAGTTCAATCACAAAGTCGGGTACAAGTGGCGGAAATTTTTTTCGTTGTTCTGGTGTTAAAGCTTCCCACCGCTCCAATTTTACCCAAGCAGCATCAGGAGAACGTTTTGCACCGTTGGGAAGTATAAAGATAGTTGAAGAACTAAAAACTTTCCCTAATTTAGCTTGACGATTCCAAATTTCTAAATCAGCAATCAGTCCAGCTTCTTGATTTCCGCTTTCTCCTCCTACTGGTGGCACAATTATTAATTCTCCA
>CAXUOL010000937.1:0-2816 GCA_964252435.1 uncultured Nostoc sp. | reverse complement strand
CGTCTCGCCGCCAAATCACAGATTATGGCGGCAGCCTTCTCTCGCAATTAGGTAAAGGACAGAGAAAGAAACTCTCTGGATTCTGTGCGTCTCTGGAATTATTTTTATCTTGGGCGTCCCAATGTAGTGATATATAAAACAGCTTCATCAGCAGGAATACTCAAAACTTCATTGACTTGATCGTCAAAAAATCCACCGATACCACTGACGCCTACATTCAGGTGCATTGCAGCTAAATTCAGGCGTTGTCCCAAATGACCGGCATCCATGTGCAAGTAACGGTAAACGCGATCGCCATATTGTGCGATCGCAGCTTTCAAGTCGGCTGTATGAAATAACACCGCTGCTGCATCCCGTCCTAATTCTTGTTCTAAACAGAGAAAATACAACTCTTGCCGAAAGTTTTTAAACCGAATTTGGCGTAATTCTTGGGCTTTGGGCGCGTAATAGTAACAACCCGCCTCCAGTCCTTTGACTCCGCAAACAGCAATGAATGTTTCGATTAAATTTAGATCGAAGTAGTCTGGAGAAATATCTAAGCTTTGGTCGATGTAATTTTGCGGTTGGTAAGTGAAATCGAGTAAACTTTTCAATTCATCGAAGCTTAAATCATCACCATTGTAAGCGCGGGTAGAGCGTCGCTTATACATAGTGGTTTCCAGTTCTGATAGTTTTTGTCCCCAGTTTATCGGTGCGGTGGTAGTGGGAATTTTTAAACAGAAAGGAAAATTATATTTATCCTCCAAAGATTTTTCTTGTTTAATAGTTGGTAGATTAAAATTACCAGTTACACTTGATTGGATCTGGGTATGTCGATGGAAATATGTTAGTAGCTCGCCATCGGGGATTTGAGGATAACTGGTTTCAGTAGCGGAAGGTAAAGCAGTACATCCCAATGGTAAATTTTGATTAACATCTAACAAGTCTGCCAGAGGTAAGACAGCGATCGCACCTTCTTGTTGCGGATCGATATAAAGCAGATCATTAACCGATTCATCGACAAAGCCGCCGATTAAATGGGGGCGATAATCAGTAACTGCACCAGCTAACTCGATATTACCCAACAGATGTCCCGTATCCAGAAAAATCCGACGGTAAGCCCGATCTTCATAGCGCCACGCAGAACGATAGAATACCGCAGTCACAATAATTGCCAATTGGGTATTTTCTAAAGAAGGATGCCAAAAACAAGCTGCTTGGAGAGTTTGCCAAACATCACTTTCCCAATAATGCATGAGAGAATGAGTTCGACACTGGTAATTATATAGACCAGGCGGCAATAACGATGTACCACGGGAAACCACATACACTTCAGCAGGGTATAGTCCGCCTGCACTAGGAGCAGCGCGTAAATACACTGCACTACCCATAGAAGGCATTTTCGCCGTCAATCCATAACTGCGAAATAATAGCCGTGAAAGTCTTTGCCACCATTTAGCATCTGGATTATTAGCATAAGCCTCTGCTTTTTCTTGGATATAGGGTTTGAGATCAAAAGTAGAGCCAATTTTGTACTCTTTGAAGGGCACTGGCTGTTTAGTCCAGTCTAACCGCGGACTTTTGGAAGCGAGAGTCTCAGGGTTGTATTTAGTCCGTTCGTGATAATGCTGGGCAATCGATTGGTGTAATTCTGGCATAGTACTTTTAATATCCTTGGGGCATCCTTTTCTTGATCTTGGCATTCATTAGCCTCATTATTTCGTGTCAATTGGTACAATGCTCAGAGTCATAAAGTGGTAGATGGTAACAATTGGATTGGGCAAAGAGAGTGTTGAGTTAGGAGTTAGGAGTTAGGAGTTATTTATTCTCCCCCCAGTCCCCAGTCCCATATAAACGCAAAACTATCTAAGCCTGGATGTGCAATGATGCCTGTACGTCAAACTTTATCAAAGCCTGATATCCAACTTTCTTATTTAGAATGGAATCAAGGTCAAGAACCTTTACTGCTGTTACATGGCTTAGGCGATCATGCTCTGGTGTGGTCTAGTTTAGGAGATTACTTGGCGGCGGATTACCACATAGTTGCGCCAGATATGCGCGGACATGGCCAAAGTAGTAAACCAGAGATAGATTATAGCTTTGAGAGTGCGATCGCAGACCTTGAAGCGCTTATGGATAGTCTTGGATGGACTTTTGCCCATATTGTAAGTCACTCGTGGACAGGTAAATTAGCCGTCATCTGGGCAAGACAAAACCCAAAGCGTTTACGGAGTATAATTCTCGTCGATCCGATTTTTATCTGGAAAATGCCTAGTCTTTTCAGGGTAACTTTCCCAATGTTATATCGCTTCTTGCCTTTTCTTAAAAGCATGGGGCCCTTTGCTAGTCACGAAGAAGCCGAACAACAAGCACGGCAATTAAAGCAATATCAAGGATGGACTGCCTTACAACAGCAAGTTTTCCAAGCAGGAATAGAACAAAAAGCCGATGAAAGTTGGGGCAGCAAATTTACCATAGCTGCCCGTGACGGAATTTTTGAGGCAGTCATGCAAGTGCCCGGTTTTACAATTCCCCTTGACATCCCTGCCCTATTCGTCCAGCCAAAACAAGGACTGAACCGCCAAAATTGGCAAATTCAACCCTACAAAACCTATCTTAAAAACTTACGTATCTGCCAAGTTCCCGGTAATCATTGGCCATTTTTGACACAACCAGAGGCATTTAACCAAACTGTGGCAGCTTTCTTGGCAGAACACAGATCAAAAATCTCATGATTATTAGACGGGATTAGTCATACAGCAACAGAAGAATTAATAGAAGCGATGTTTAGGGGGATTGGGCATGGGGCATAGGGGATTGGGCATTGGGAATGGAGA
>CAXUOL010000936.1:0-2821 GCA_964252435.1 uncultured Nostoc sp. | reverse complement strand
CTCAGCAAGAGCAAGAATACGAAAGTGCTGCTGGGAGAGGTGAATAATATCGATCCAGAAGCGCAAAAAGTGATTGTGGGCGATGAAGCAATAGCTTACGATACGTTAATTGTCGCCACAGGTGCGAAGCATTCCTACTTTGGCAAAGATAACTGGGAAGAATTCGCCCCAGGCTTGAAAACTGTAGAAGATGCTATAGAAATGCGTAGCCGGATCTTTTCGGCCTTTGAAGCCGCAGAAAAAGAAACCGATCCAGAAAAACGCCGTGCTTGGTTAACTTTTGTAATTGTGGGTGGTGGTCCAACAGGTGTAGAGTTAGCTGGTGCGATCGCAGAATTAGCAAACCAAACTCTCAAAGAAGATTTCCGCAACATCGACACCTCAGAAGCCAAAATTTTGCTATTAGAAGGTCTAGATCGGATTCTGCCACCCTTTGCACCAGAGTTATCACAAGAAGCGGAAGCATCTCTGACGCGTTTGGGGGTGCTTGTCCAGACAAAAACACTGGTAACAAATATTGAAAATGATATTGTTACCCTCAAACAAGGCGATGAAGTTAAAGAGATTGCCTCAAAAACGGTATTATGGGCAGCAGGTGTGAAAGCTTCCGCAATGGGAAAAGTGCTAGCAGAACGCACAGATGCTGAGTGCGATCGCGCTGGACGGATTATCGTTGAACCTGACTTGAGTATTAAAGGACATCCGAATATTTTTGTAATTGGCGACTTAGCAAATTTTTCTCATCAAAATGGTAAACCGCTACCTGGTGTTGCACCTGTAGCAAAGCAGCAAGGTGAATATGTAGCAGGACTAGTCCAAAAGCGGCTTGTAGGTAACAATTTGCCACCCTTTGCTTATACCGATCATGGTAGTTTGGCAATGATTGGGCACAATTCTGCTGTGGTCGATTTGGGCTTTATCAAGCTGAAAGGTTTCGTTGCATGGCTGTTTTGGCTATTGATTCACATCTACTTCTTAATTGAATTTAACAACAAATTAGTAGTCATAATTCAGTGGGGATGGAATTACTTTACCCGTAATCGGGGAGCAAGATTGATTACAGGCCAAGAATCAATCACGCAGTTCGGAATTAGCGATCGCAACATTTATTACGCATCAGCCGATAATAAACAGCCAGTAAATATCTAAATTGGGCATTGTGAAGAGTTAGGAGTTAGGAGTTAGGAGTTAGGAGTTAGGAGTTAGGAGTTATTTCTTTCCCTGGGGGAAGCTGAAGCTACATCTATTCCAGTCTTTTTTTTGAATTTTGAATTTTGAATTTTGAATTGATTTCTCCCCGCCCTCATAAATTAGCAGTAAGCTGTTTGAGGGCGTTTTTTCATAATCTACATAATGGCAACTATTAACGACAACTATCTGAAACTGAAAGCAGGTTATCTGTTTCCAGAAATTGCTCGGCGGGTGAATGCCTTTGCAGAAGCCAATCCTAATGTTAAGATAATTCGGCTGGGTATTGGTGATGTTACCGAACCTCTACCGGAGGCTTGCCGCACAGCGATGATTAAAGCTGTGGAAGAAATGGGCGATCGCAATACCTTCAAAGGCTACGGCCCAGAGCAAGGCTACGCTTGGTTGCGGGAGAAAATTGCTACTCAAGATTTCCAAGCACGGGGAGCCGAGATAGATGCTTCCGAAATCTTTATCTCCGATGGTTCCAAGTGCGACACGGGCAACATTTTGGAAATCTTTGGTCATGACAATCTAATTGCCGTTACTGACCCAGTTTACCCTGTGTATGTAGACACTAACGTTATGGTGGGAAATACTGGGGATGCCAACGATAAAGGCGAATTTGAAGGTTTAGTTTATCTGCCAATTACGGCTGATAACAACTTCACTGCCGAGATTCCCTCAAAGAAAGTCGATTTAATTTATCTCTGCTTTCCCAATAACCCCACTGGCGCAACTGCTACCAAGGAATATCTCAAAGCATGGGTGGACTATGCCAAAGCTAATAACTCGATTATTTTCTTTGATGCAGCCTACGAAGCCTATATTACCGATCCGTCGATTCCGCACTCAATTTATGAAATTGAAGGTGCAAGAGAAGTTGCGATCGAATTTCGGTCTTTTTCTAAAAACGCAGGTTTTACAGGAACCCGTTGCGCGTTAACTGTAGTACCGAAGACACTCACAGCAAAAGCCGCCGATGGTTCCGATGTCGAACTGTGGAAACTGTGGAATCGTCGCCAGTCCACAAAGTTTAATGGCGTTTCTTACATCGTTCAACGGGGAGCCGAAGCGGTTTACTCTGAAGAAGGGCAGGCACAAATCAAGGGATTGGTGAGTTTCTATCTAGAAAACGCCAAAATTATCCGCGAGAAACTCACAGCCGCCGGATTATCAGTTTATGGTGGCGTGAATGCACCTTACGTTTGGGTGAAAACTCCTAATGGCTTATCCAGTTGGGAATTCTTTGATAAGTTGCTGCAAACTGTCAACGTTGTAGGGACACCTGGTTCTGGCTTTGGTGCTGCGGGTGAAGGTTACTTCCGCATTTCGGCGTTTAACAGCCGGGAGAATGTTGAAGAGGCGATGAAGCGGATTACCGAGAAGTTTAAGGTGTAGAGCGATCGCTTTTGTTAAACTCATTCTATTAGTCTAAAGGTTACGGTGGGCTGTATTATCCACCGCAACCTGATAGATAATTATTGAGATTCAGCTTATTGATATTTTGGTTATGACTGCTGCTATCCCCGTTTTCAAAGCTGTTAGCCGGATGCAGTTAGCACCTGGTAGCACGGTGACAATTCCAGATGTTAGCTGGCAAGAATTTGAATCTATTTTACAAGAATTGGGA
>CAXUOL010000935.1:0-2823 GCA_964252435.1 uncultured Nostoc sp. | reverse complement strand
CATCAATGACATGCATCACTGACCAGCTTAACGTGAAGCTAGGTGTTTGGTTCCTCACCAGTTTCAGATCGTGGAACCGACGCATGAACTGTCCTTCTAGGGTTACTTCGTCGCGCATCAAGTAGACTCGCATCTGCGCCTCCAGAATCGTATTGCGACGCTTATTAGCACTGCGAAATATGAGAGTCGGCATCGCATCATGAGCTGTAATGACAGCAACACGGCTAAAGAGTACACGGGCTGTAGGTCGAGAGAATCGAGCAAAGGCTAGTCCTGTCATCACAGCAATTCCTACCAAACCGATCATTGCTTCAATCGTGACAATAATGTTGGCATAAGTTGTTTTCGGATACATTGCCCCATAGCCGATGGATGCTAGGGTTTGGACGCTAAAGAAAAAGACATCTAAAAAAGAGCCAGGTCGGGCGTTGGCAATACAATCTCCTCCGATCAAGTAAGCTAGGGCAAATAGAGCATTAATAGTTACATAGAAAGTACAAATCAGGAGCAGAAAGCCACTCCAGGGAATCGTTAGCAGCAGATGATAGGGATCGCGCCAGTAGGAATGCCATGCACCCATACCTATAATCTCAAATTTTCCATCTTGAACTTGAATTTTAATCGGTGAGATTAGACGGTGTCGTTTCTTGAGTGAAAGTCTCTTCAGTCGAAATTTCATTGCAAGTAGCCAAAAGAACGGCAACTGCTTAGTATTGTAAATTAAGTTGCTTTAGAGACATTCACTCTAGACAGAATGGCACTAAGAAAAGCCCAAAGGCTTGTGTAGCTTTGTTCCCAGCCTCCAGGCTGGGAATGTATTTAAAAGAGGCTCTGCCTCTTGTCAAGAAGATCGGAGGCGGAGCCTCCCAGAATGGGTTCCCTGCCTAGAGGCTGGGAACCAGTCAACAAGAGTGAAATTTTTAGCTTAAACAAGTATTTTTACTAGAATTGTTTGTATCCAAAATGTAATAAAATCAACACGGCAAACACAAAAATAAAATATGTCAAGGTTTAGGTCATTTTTTAGATTTTGACAAAGTTCAAGGTATGAGCCAGAAAGAATATAATTGTTATATGAAAATTATAATTTTTAAATGTTGGATAATTTTATTCTTACCTCTCAGTCTGTGGCTACGATTCCAAGCAACTCATGAATGTACTAAAAATTTATTTTAAAGAATCACGGACAGATGGGGTATCAAATAAATGAAAACTGCTGTAAATCAGCAAAAAAATAGGGTGTGCAATGCCCACCCTACTAATTTATCTGCTAGAAACTTATTGTTATGGCTTTAGTGATTGACCTTTAGAACAGCGGTCAAACCACTCCTGGTATTTTTTCTGGTGTGACTCATCTTCAACAGTAATGGTAATACGCACCTGCTTACAGCCGTGATTTCGCTCTAGTGCGATCGCATTCAACAATAAATTAGCAATTTTCGGTGAGCTAAATTCGCCGCTTACCGTTAAACCGTTGTTGAAATGTGTAACTTCAAGTCTTTCTGCTTCGGTCAAGTCAACGCCAGTAATTTCTCCTTCTCCTAAATCAATTTCTGCGAGTTGTTTGTGTTCTGAACCAATTTGTTCCACAATCAGCTTTTCGCGCCGGACAGGAACTTGCACCATCCGAGTTTCAATTACTTTGCGAACAATTACCTCACCAACTTTACGCTTACTGCTTTCAACAAATAGTCGTTCTTCTAGTAGACGAATAATCTGTTCTTCAGGAACCTGTTCTAAATTATTTAATGGCTCAACAGGGTTATTTGTTATTTGATTGTTAGCTAGTTGCTCAGTTGAGTGAAAATCGCCTGGTGTTTCTGATTCTAAATATTCAGGCATATATTCAATTTCTGATTTGTTTAAGTCGATGAAAACAGATTGAGTCGGCTTGTCTATTTTTTTTATTCTCTGGCTCTGCAACTGAAATAAAGAAGGATGTTTATCAGCTAACTGCTGGCTATATTCAGCAGTTTGTTGATTAGCTTGGTTAGATATAACAAGGTTTAGCCGACGATTATCATCCACAATTAAATCATGAACTACTCCTACTAGCTGACCTTGATTATCAAACACGGCAAAATTGTTTACCTTCTTTCTTAAATCTGCCAGCGAGGAGCTAGTGCGAGAATTACCCTTTGCCTGTAAAGTGTTTTTTGCCATAGTTTGGCTATTCATCTGGAAAATTTACGAACTGCTTTCTACTAAGCTAAATTAAATGTATTAATCATCTGGATACCATTTAGAAAATATTTGCGATCGCTGCATTTATCCAACTCATATCCAGAGTAATATTTGCAATCCCAACTCCAAAGTGGTATTAGGTATTGCAAGCACAGGTAAAGCTAATTCAACAGCCTTACCTGCACTGTGTAGAATTAATTATTAGTCATTAGTTACTAGCTAATGACTATGTTTAGTTAGCGTTCTTCAATCGGAAGATTACCAGAATTAACATCTAACTCTTCACGACGCACGGTTTCTTGAGTTTCAACTGTGTCTTGATCGACCACTTTTCTAACTCTGACTTCTTCACGCAAAAATGCTTCTTTGCGAACATCAGCAGTTTCTTCATGGATTTCTATGCGAGCAACTTCGCCTTCACGGAAGTCTGCTTCGCGCCCAGAAACAGCCGTACCCGCATCTGCTGGAGTTACACGCTCAATCACAACTCGTTCTCTTTCTACTGGCACTGCAACCCGTGCAGTATCAGTTTCGACATGCTTGCCAATCGTTACTTCTCCAGTTTTTTGGCGTCGTTTGCTGGCAATCAGCCGTTCTTCATACAATCTCAGAGTTTGATGATCTTGCTCATTTAACCCG
>CAXUOL010000934.1:0-2826 GCA_964252435.1 uncultured Nostoc sp. | reverse complement strand
TATAGTAGCTGGCTATTCAATAACTCTAAGTATTATTGAGACATGAGTGCAATGGGAGTTAGCAAAATTCACAAGCAGTATGAATCTAGATATAAAGACGCGAGATATCACGTTTCTATAAAAAATTCTAAATTGGTATGATGCGGTACTTTACTGCTACATTCATTACAGCTATAGTTAGTCACAAAATTGAAAAGAAACATCAAAAATAGACTGTTGCCTTTGTTCGACACAATCTTGCTACAAAAGTTAGTCTTCCTTAAGTCAATCAACGATTAACTAACTAAAAAAATATCTATCAACTTCAGCATTCTTAACATCAGAGTTTCCTTAACTTTCTGGTCAATGAGTTAGCTGTCTCTAGTTGTTTGCACCTACCAAGACAACAAACCATTTTGTAATATTCGCTTCAAAGACCTTACTATTCTCTCTGTTACTGTTTTGGAACTCCATTAAACTCTCGTTGAATGAATTCTACATTTATCCGTTTCACGAAAACGTAACAGAGCCTACAGATGGGGGAGATGAGGGGGATGAGGGAGGGGATGATTAAGTTGGGAGGTCGAATAAAACTGTGGTCATGTAATTTTCTGCCCAAGCTGGGCCAAAGGCTTTTTCTAGTACGCGGCGGGTTTTATCGTTTTGCTGCTGTTTGGTGCAGTAGTTGTGTTGTCCGGCGAGATTTTGGGTGACTTGTTCAACTGAAACAGGATTAGAAGCGATCGCTTGGGTGCAATGAATGTCTAAAAATTCTCGCACCCGCGACAGAAACATTGTTTCTTCTTCTGGAGAACTGGGGCGCACAAAGATACAAAAATCCGAAAAAATATTTCCCCATTCAGGTAATTCACGGGGTTGGGAAAAGTTAAGCACTGTTAGTTGTGTCAGTGCAGTAGTATAAGATTCTGGTAAGGTGCGTTCTACTTGAATTGGAGAAAGGTCTGCGATCGCTGCACTAATTTGACCTCTACCCCCAACTAAATCACAACCAAACATCGGCAGGTTGTATTCTGGACGAGGAAACATGACGCAGTGCAAAATATCCAGCATATTGCCGATTTTCGCCAGTTCCAAGTGCATTTTCCGAAACTGGGGCGTTTGATAGCAACGGTTTTCAATCGTCAGTTTTTCGCCTTCTAATCTACCTTCCACATACCCCAACTCATTAGGCAAATGGTAGGGAGATAAATCCAGGTGCTGATGCCAAGCTGCCTCAATACAATCAGCTAGCTGACGAATTAGGGGATGTTGTTGCTCACGCAGCGAGGGCATAGAAGTAAATGACATATTCTAGTTGGGAATGCGATCTAGTGGCCAGTCTACAACCTGTCGTGCCATACCTGTTGTGGTCTGCAATATAAGCAAACACTTACACCCAGCCAACGTAAATTTATAAGACAGATACTTTTCACAAGGATTATTTATTTTGTAGTCTAGGTTACAGAAATAATTTTAGATTAGCCCATTTGTGAAGGCTAATAGAAAGCTATGAAACTAGATTCTCATAGACCGGATTTTGCTGTGCAAGCAAGAAGGCACAATAATCTGGAAGGCTTACAGAGGTTCAGAGCTTCTACTTGGGTAAACCTTTTGCAACTTCCCAACCCCTTTAGTTTTGACGAAGCACTTTTATTGTGTCCGGTTTCAGCAGATGAGTGGCTAGCCTGGATTCCAGATCATGGAGAGGCAATACTCAATATCAGGCAATTTAGTTATTAGTTATTGGGCATTGGGCATTGGTTATTCACTTTGGACAAATGACAAATGACTATTGCCAGAAATCAGTGACATCGTATCCCAATTCCTCTAACATGTGCCGCAGCAGGGGTAAACTGAGTCCAATTACATTGCTGTGACAGCCTTCAATTTTTTCTACGAAGAAACTACCAAAACCCTCAATGGCAAAAGCCCCAGCACACTTGAGGGGTTCACCTGTGGCAACATAAGCTTTAATTGCCTTCTCACTCATTTGCTCAAAGTAAACTCTTGTAACTTGAGACTTGACTAAAGTACGGTTTTGGTCATGGTCAATTAAGGCGTGACCTGTGTACAAGTCACCAAAGTTACCTTGCATTATCTGCCAACGAGCGATCGCTTCAGAGAAGTCTGCTGGTTTGCCGTAAATTTCACCATTGATGGACAAAACTGAATCACAACCCATAATCAAAGCTGATTCAAACTGTGGGGCTACAGTTTCTGCTTTATACTGGGCAAGAGTTTTGACCAATTCTGCTGGTTCACTTAGTTCAATTTGCGACTCATCAAAGTCACTAGGTCGAACTATCGGTTCAATACCAACAGTTTGCAGCAAGCGGCGTCGGGCTGGAGAAGCTGAAGCAAGTACAAAAGGTGGAATTTTCATGAGATTTCAGAAAAATTTGTTTATTGGGCATTGGGTATTGATAATTAAGTTTCTTTCCTATCCCCTATTCCCCATTCCGTACTCCCCAATTAATAAACAGAAAAAGAATTGACAACCTCATCAATCATTCGTTTAACTTTCTGCCAGCGTTTTTCAGGAATTGAGGCGTTGAAGGTAAAAAGTTTACCACGGCTCACAGCAACGCTGGCGATGTTGTGTCGTTGCTGTTGATTGGGGAGTTTAACTTCATACTCTAAAAGGTAGTATGATTTACCATCTACTTCTCGCTGTGCGGCATTGACTAATTCAGCCGAACGACCAGAGTCAGGAGGCGCGAGAGCTGCTTTTCCTAATTTGTATCCTACTTCTGTTGGAGTTCCCAACTCTGACAAAGTTTTGCCTTCTGGAACTGGGCTAATCACAACCGAAACATTTTCAGACACCTCAATCAAATCGTGGAAAAC
>CAXUOL010000933.1:0-2828 GCA_964252435.1 uncultured Nostoc sp. | reverse complement strand
CTAATTTCAGCAGTGATACGTGTGCTAAGATACTCGCCTGTACCCACCGCGACTGTTGCACAGCCACTTGCGCCAGAAAACCGTAGTCACAAGCTAATTGGATTTGACTACCATAAGTTTGATGCAACTCCAAAGATTTTTGAGCAACCGTTTGCAATTCTTGCCACTCTTGCAGATATTGCAAAACTTCAGCAAGTTGACTAATAAATCCAGCAACTATGTCTGGACGACCAGCCACCTGTAAGATAGCCAAGCACTGCTGAAAATAAGATTTAGCTGTGTACCAATGACGGCGGTTTTCGGTTTGATTTTGCTCTGCTAAACGGCAATAACATAGCCCAATATAAAACAGCAAAACTCCCTGTCGCAGAAGCAATGGAGATGGGCGATTAGGAGGCGTAGGCGAAGAAAATGCTTCCCCTGCCTCCCCTGCTCCTTCATCCCCTCTCTTCGCCAACTGCTGCCAAACTCGCAAGCTTTGCTGAAAATGGTTTAAAGCTGGATTAATGCGATCGCTAATATAATTATCTAGACCAAAAACAAATTCTAAACTAGCGTGTAATTCTGGCTCTAAGGTAATACCACGATTGTGCAACTCTCTAATGGCAAAGTGGAGTTCATAACTATGTTCCCAGACTTGCTCGACAGTGGAATAATGCTTGGCAACTTGAGGAGGTTGGTGTTGTGCAGTATCGTTTGCTAACACTGTGGCAAATAAAGAGTCAGTTTCCTGTTGCAAAAATTGCAGCAGTGATTGAGTTGTCATTTCAAACCGAATCGGTGTCGCCGCCCAACTAGCAAAATCTGGTGCTAAACGGACTACCTTTTGCAATATTTCCTCGTTCACCCACAAAATCATTGGAAATGAATGGCGTTTGCGAAATTCATCTCGAATATGATTAATAGACCTGAGTAAATCGTCGAGTCCATCCACTGACTCTAAACCCAAAATCATCAACGCCGATGGCGGATTAGCTTCGGTTAGCAATTGTAAATGAATACTTGTGTAAAGACTTCTGGCATTATGCGGCAGAACTACTTTTTGAATTTGGTGTACTCCTGAAGAGAGTTCTTCGAGTCGTTGCAGCATCAGGTCTTGCAAAACTCGATAATTGCAGCACACCAAAACCAGAGAAAATTGACCGCTAGAAAGGGTAATTGCTCTCCCCAAACTCCGTAAAGCACGCTCATTAGCTGCTGTTATATCTACTTGTGCGTGTCCTTCAACCATGATTTAAATTTTTCTGTCTCCGCTAAAACTGGGTTGACGGCAAACCAAGCTCCCTGATGATCGCGGTATTCAAATACAAATAGACTTCGCAAAAGGGTGTGGTATTCTATATCACCTCTAACTCGTTGCTGTTGCACCACCTGAAAGATTAGTTCCCACTCATGGGGGTCGATAGCATTAGCTCGGTAATCCCGCTGTCTTTGAATTACCAGTTCGACACATTCCCGGTCAAAGGGTGGATCTTGTTCTCGCAGACAGTCAAACAGTAAACCTAGTAAGTCGCGTACATGACCACCACTAATCAAGCACAATCGATCTAAGGTTTCCAGATTATCAAACACCTCTGTAATTAAGCCTAACCGATCGCTAGGTAAAATGTCTGGAAAAGCTCTAGCTAGCACCATTTGCCGCATCATTGCTAGCCCTTGCGGAAAAATCTCGCCAGAGCGCAAACGCACAGGTATCATTGGTAAAACTTTGGGTGCAACTCCACCCCCCAAACGATGCTGAAGTTCGGCGCTATCGTTGGAGAAAGTCAAGGCTAGGGGAATAGTGTAGACTACATGACAATTCAGTTTGCGTAACTGTTCGCCACGCTGAATAAATAAATATTCTGGCAGCGATCGCCCCGATGGTAAAGGTCGAATTGCAACTCGATCTAAGTTATCAACAATCACCACCAGTCCTTTTTTACCCCTGGTTTTCAGTTCCTTGGTGGCACGTTCTAGTAATTCTTGATTAATTGACTGTAAAATATTTGCGGTTCGCGGTTCGAGATAATCTCTTAACCGCCGCCGTAATTGCGGACTTTCTTTCGTTTTCGCGGTAATTTTGGCAATTCCCACAGACAATTCTGCTTCTACCCCAAGGTCAATTGGCGTTTGCAGAAAATCTACAAGTTCACCAAACAACTTGCTAAAGTACGTAGGTTTGAGCCTAATTTTCATCGCTTCTAGGCTTTCACTCACCTGTCCAGCAATCGCTAACAAAATATCAGTTACATCCACATCCGCCATTTCTAAGACATGGGTAGACTCAAAGTAAACTACATGAAACTGCTGCACTTCTAACTCAGCTTTCAGTCGCAACAACTCTGTTGATTTTCCACAACCGAGATGTCCTGTAAATAGTTGACAGGTTGGGATATCTGGCGATATTCTAGCAATCGTGCGCTGCAAAGCTTCAATGATTTTGCCACCCTGCACCGCAGCAAAATCGATATAGTACCTGCGATCGCTAGGGTTTCCTATAATTAGAGGTCTGCTCGGATTGCAAGCCTGATAAAATCTTTCTAAATCTAGGAGCATAACTAATCAAGTTCACTCAGGAATGGGGATGCAAAAATTTACTAGATAAATATATTGATTTTAGGTAATTTATGCCTTATTTTAATCAAACTATTAACTAAACTAGCAGCTATTCAGGATAATTGTTTATATCTATGTTCGATATAGCACATATTAATGGTGATGTTTTAGTTAAAGTAAGCAGAAATACTACTATAAGTACAAATAGCAAAAATATTTAATATTAAATAAGGTACTCTTATGAATATTAAAAATATCCAACACAAAAAAAGGTACTGTTAAGTACAGTT
>CAXUOL010000932.1:0-2829 GCA_964252435.1 uncultured Nostoc sp. | reverse complement strand
TTTAAAAAGGTTTTGGCTTAAGTTTACACCAATGGGCACTGCCGTGCCCCTACACTACACCCCGCGATTGTTGTACCGCATTTGAATGGAAACCGCTATAATTAATAGCAAAGCAATCTTAGTAAATTTCCAGATATTTTATAAATATTCAAAAAATACTTCAGGTACTAATCTGAATTCCCCAGATTTCAAGCGAGAGATATCTATCCATAAGGCTCTATGTTTATGATGTGGCGATTCGGAAAAAACTAAACTTTCCAGTTGATAAAATTTGGAATCAACAAAGTCACATTGATAAAGCTGAATAATTTCATGACCTTGCCTACCATTAAATGTAAACAAGTTCTCTATACAACCGAGATATTTAATATTCGTTAAGTCTGCCTGAATTTCCTCTTGAAACTCTCGTTCTAAGGCGGCGCGGCTGGTTTCGCCAAATTCGACACCACCGCCTAAAGCCCGATAAAATGTTTCTTGTTTTAAGGGGTCGTAGCCTTCAGAAAGAAATATGCGTTCGCCATCCTGAATTAGCCCCAAGGCTATTACCCGAATTTCGCCAGCTTTATTCATTTTTGTAACTAATTATCATAAATAGACTGAGGACGACTTTCGCTATCCTCAATAGGCCAATCTGGATTTTCACCACCGACGTACAATTCTTCAATGGTGACATATTCCTGACTTAGCTGTGTGAGAGCGTTGATTAAAATATCCAGAGCGATCGCATCACTGGTTCCTAAGTCAAACCAACAACGTCCCCACTGTCCCTCATATTCAAATTCACCGATGTTATGCATCAGTGCTAGTAGGCTTTTGTCATATCCTTGTTCATCATAATTCATGTAGCTGATATCGAGTCCAGTGTCCTGCACCTGAAGATTCTCTGCATTAAATGCACCCAATTTACCCAGATAAAACCAGGAATTGAAAACTTCTTCTACATACTGCTTTTCACGCGCAGAAGGATTTGTACTGAATTTCAGCCAAATCCACACATCAAAAGGATTAATTTCGCGGAACTGAATCTCCATTTTGGTCTAATATCTCAATTATTCTTCTGCAAATAAGCATATCAAAATGGGGCATTGGGCATGGGGAATGGGGAATAGAGAAAAAACTTAATCACCAATGCCCAATACTTCTCTACGAGAGGCTGCGCCAACGACTTCTCTGCGTTCGCGCAGCGTGTCGTAGACAGACGCCACGCGTAGCTTGCTTCCCCGCAGGGGTACGCTCAGTACAAGTGCCCAATGCCCAATGCCCAATTACCCAGGATTCTTAAGGCTAACAGCACTTTTGCGTTCACGCTCAATTTGTTTGACTAAATCGCCTGGGAGTTGGGATTTTTTAGCCAATGCTTTGTCAAAATTAGCGATCGCTTCCTGGATTATCTGCTGTCTTTTTTCTTTTTGCCCCAGTCGTTTAAGGATTTGGGCTTTGAGATAATAAATTTCTGGATTATCTGATGTGGTTGTAATTGCTCGGTTGACATACTCTAGTGCCTGTGAGTACTGTTTTAAATCCCGATAAGCAAGAGCAATACCTCGATCCACTAGATACCCAGGAGCAGCATTTTGTTCTAAGCGTCGAATTGCTTGATCTGGGGTAGCAAAAGGCAAATTAACCGCCAATAATAAATCCATATAACCCTTGATTAAATTCAGTTCTGGATCGTTGGCAGAAATTGCTTCGGCTTTGTCTAAATATTCATAAACTTGTCGCAGCCGACTCAAGGCTTGAGGTACACCGTTGACTGTACGTTCACGGGTGATAACTACTGCACCTTCTAAAAAATGACCAACAGCAGTGTATAAATTACCACGCAAGGGATCGCTAGGAGTCAGTTTTTGTCCTGTTTCTAGAGTTTTCTGACTGTATGTATCGACTTTAGCCCAATCCTTTTTTCCGTATGCTAAAGATGCCTTCATCGCATAAGCTAGAGGTTCATTTGGCTCTTTGGATAGTGCTTGTTGCAGATAACGATCTGCTGCTGGATAATTGCCCTGTTGGAAAATTGCTTTAAAAGCTGCTTCTGTTTGGTCGCCAATTTGATGAGGTTCGCGATTGCGAAACGGATCGCCAGCCAGGGAGGGATTTACCCACAGATTAATTGCGATCACAGCTGTAAAAGCAGTCTGAGCAAAGGTAATGAGTTTAGCAGACACTACTAATTGAGGCGAAGAAAACCTTTTAGTCATTTTAACCCTTGGAGGATGTTTGAAAAGAACGTGGACGACCTGTTGAGCTTTCCGGTGGGATTAAACTCGATAGTAATTCCCATTGTTCCAAAGTCAGGTTGCTTGGGTAAGATTTAGACATGGCTTTCGTAACACTGTCGCATTTGTTTCTAATGACACAGTACCGTATAATTTTTAATTTTTTCTATGATTTCGCTCTCTCCTATTCTTCAAGCTAGACTCTCGCAACCCTTAAAGATTGGCTCTTTCGAGTTAAAAAGTCGGGTTCTCCAGTCGCCTCTATCTGGAGTGACAGATATGGTGTTTCGCCGTCTTGTGCGTCGCTATGCACCAGATTCAATGATGTATACCGAAATGGTAAATGCTACAGGGTTGCATTATGTCAAGCAGTTACCCAAAATCATGGAGGTAGATCCCAACGAACGTCCAATTAGCGTTCAACTATTTGATTGCCGCCCAGATTTCCTGGCAGAAGCAGCAATAAAGGCAGTTGCTGAAGGTGCTGATACTGTTGATATTAATATGGGTTGTCCGGTTAATAAAATCACTAAAAATGGTGGTGGTTCTTCGTTGTTGCGGCAACCAGAAGTAGCAGAAGCAATTGTGCGGGAAGTGGTAAAAGCTGTTGATG
>CAXUOL010000931.1:0-2834 GCA_964252435.1 uncultured Nostoc sp. | reverse complement strand
AGCTTTTGTACTTCTTCAATTTTAGTAACAGGCTGGTTATTAATACTTTTAATCACATCACCAACTCGTAGTCCAGCTACGGATGCAGGCGATCGCGGCACAATCTCAACTAGCAAAACGCCTTCATCTGCTGTAAGATTTAAGCGATCGCCTGCGACATTTTTGATTCTTTCTTTATTTTCTGGTGTCAATGTCACCATCTGCACACCCAAATAAGGATGATCCACCTTGCCTTTAGCAATTAATTCTTGAGCAATCCTTTGTACAGTATTAATGGGTATAGCAAATCCCAAACCTTGAGCGCCTCGGATAATCGCTGTATTCATCGCAATCACTTGACCACGAGCATTGAGCAATGGCCCACCGGAATTACCAGGGTTAATCGCAGCATCCGTTTGGATGTAATCAACCCGCTTGTCACTAGCACCGATATCGCTACTAGAACGCCCTGTAGCACTAATAATTCCAGAAGTAACGGTATTATTTAAGCCTAATGGATTACCAATGGCAATTACAGCCTCTCCTGGTTGTAAGGCATCGGAGTTACCCACAGATAGAGTTGGCAGATTGTTGGCATTAATTTTGATCGTTGCTACATCTGTTACTGGGTCTTCACCCAAAACTTTCCCATCAAAAGTCCGGCCATCTTTCAGTATAACAGTTACTCTATCAGCACCATCTACCACATGGGCATTGGTAACAATTTGACCAGAAGAATTAATAATAAATCCAGAGCCACTACCGCGTTCTACGCGTTGTCTAGGCTGTGGGGTTCCCTCTCCAAAAAACCGCCGGAAAAATGGATCGTTAAATTCATCTGGTACGCGAGAAGTGATTGTTCGGGAAGAATCAATACGGACTACCGCAGGTCCCACCTGTTGCACTACTTTCACTACAAAATTAGGATCTCCAGACGAAGAGAAAATCTGTGGGGGGACAATTACCGGATTAGGTTCTGTTGTTTTTTGGGCTTGAGTATCGCCTTGCTGAGTATCAACGGTCTTAACAGGTAGAAGAGAGCAGCTCCCCAGGAACACCACTGCTACCCCGTATGAGAGCATCCATAACCTATGGGGTAAGCCTCTGGTTTCAATCTTTTTGGGCGCTGAGTGATGGTTTGTTATCTTCATGTGTCGTTGCTTCTCCGTGTCAATGAGAGTGCTGAGTTAAAAGTGCCGTTAGCGATAGCGGGGTGTTTAGCCCGTGCTGAGTTAAAAGACCGCTCATAATAAAGGACGATACATATACTGGGTACAAAAGCTCTGAGAAATTTTATTTTACTCAGCACTCAGCACTCAGCACTCAGCACTTGGTTTGGTCAGTGGGTGTTAGGATCTTGCCTACTGGGTATGTCCCAAAATGATTACAACTTAAAAGCTTATTTTAGGTCTAGCGTGTCTCAATGCTAAATTAGTGCTTTCTCTTCTATTGTGACGATTAGCAGCAAAGGTGGTGGATATATGGAAATTCCCATAGAAAGTCTGTGGAGTCAGGTACTAGAGCGCCTAAAGCTTGAACTATCCCGACCTACCTTTGAAACTTGGATCAAAACTGCTAGTGCAGAGCGATTAGAAAATAATTGCTTGGTTATCCGCACTCCTAACCCATTTGCTCGTAATTGGTTACAGAAGTATTACATCAATACCATTGCTCACGTAGTACAAGATATTCTCGGTCATCCTGTGGGAATTTACATTACTGTTGCTCAAGGTGATGAAGTTTCTCATTTTAGTGAACGAGAGGTTGCTTGGGAATCACCAAATTCCAGCAGTATTTCTGAAGCTGTTGCTAATCACAATCATCAAACTACTGACTTAAACTCTAAATATGTCTTTTCGCGGTTTGTAGTTGGTGCGAACAATCGCATGGCTCATGCTGCTTCTTTGGCAGTTGCAGAATCTCCAGGGAAAGAGTTTAATCCTTTATTTTTATGCGGTGGTGTAGGCTTGGGTAAAACTCATCTGATGCAAGCTATTGGTCATTATCGCTATGCAATTTTCCCTAATTGTAAAATATTTTATGTTTCTACTGAGCAGTTTACGAATGATTTAATTACAGCCATCCGTAAGGATAGTATGCAAAGTTTTCGAGAGCATTACCGAGCCGCTGATGTTTTATTAGTAGATGATATTCAGTTTCTAGAAGGGAAGGAATATACCCAAGAGGAATTTTTTTATACTTTTAATACTCTACATGAAGCTGGTAAACAAGTTGTCATTGCTTCCGACCGTCCGCCTAACCAAATTCCTAGCTTGCAAGAACGTCTTTGTTCTCGGTTTTCTATGGGCTTAATTGCAGATATCCAAAAGCCAGATTTAGAAACGAGAATGGCAATTTTGCAGAAAAAAGCTGAGGATGAAAATATTAATCTTCCCCGCGATGTGATTGAGTATATTGCTTCTAACTATACTTCTAATATTCGAGAATTAGAAGGAGCTTTAATTCGGGCGGTGGCTTATATTTCTATTTGGGGCTTACCGATGACGGTAGAAAATATTACACCAGTTTTAGAACCGCCTAACGAAAAAATGGCAGCTACCCCAGAAGCAATTTTAAAGGTGGTGGCGGATAATTTTGATGTTTCGGTAGACGACCTCAAAGGTAACTCTCGACGAAGAGAGATTAGCTGGGCGCGTCAATTAGGAATGTATCTCATGCGCCAACACACGGCTTTAAGTTTGCCGAGAATTGGCGAGGAGTTTGGTGGTAAAGACCATACAACGGTAATCTATAGTTGCGATAAAATTACTCAACTTCAAGAGAGCGATCGCACTTTAGCACAAACAATCCGCCAACTGAGCGATCGCATCAATATGACTAGCCGTTCTCAAAAA
>CAXUOL010000930.1:0-2841 GCA_964252435.1 uncultured Nostoc sp. | reverse complement strand
CTAAGCGCTGAACTAAGCCATATACTAATAAATCGAGGGTAATTTTGCGTTCATCGATTAGGAATGACTCAAGAGTGCTGGGTTTTTTGCCTTCATTACAAGAAAATCCCTTTTTTCCTTGAATATCTTCATCTGGGAAATACAGGTTAAACTGACGCTTACCAATTTCTGACCAACTGCCAATAATTTGCCAGCATTCTTCGGCAGATTCAAAGCCAGTGATTGGCATCTTCTGCTTGGCAAAAGACACCTGTAAATCTTGTACGCCTTTTTGAGCGATCGCTTTTTGTAAAGCTGGCAAGTAGTCTTGCTCAATGAACTCTACAAATGGCTTATTTTCAACAGCTGGGGCTTTTTCCTTTTTAGCGGCTTTAGCTGCGGCGGGTTTTTCTTCTGTTGCGTCATCGGCGGCTGCGGGTTTTTCTCCTTTTGCGGCTTTAGCTGCGGCGGGTTTTTCTCGCTTGGGTGATGCAGCAGCTGGTTTGGCAGCATTGGGATTATCTTCGGGGTTTGCAGCTTTAGGATCTGGTGTATTGGCAGTAGGAATATCTGTGGTTTCGGGTGAGTCTGTACTAGGAGCGTGTTCTTCAGCCACACTGGGAGCTTGCTTGTCAACAGTGCTGGGAGCTACTTCTCCCGCTTGATTGTGATTGGTTGGGTCTGCCATTGCTCAGGTCAATCCTTTAATCTAGCTTTGGGAGCGATCGCTCACCTTAATGTATCGGGTATTTTTATTTTGACATACTACTACCGCAAGGCAAAAACAACTGTGCAGTTAAAAATAACGCAAAGGCTTAAGATATAAGCTTTCTTCCATGATTCCCCTGTCCCTGAAATTTTGGATTTGTGGTTTTAGATTGTTCAATCCAAAATCCAAAATTCTTCCGCCTTCTTCAAATCCCCTTGAATCCCATACCAGTTTCTACCTGTTGCTGTGCTGGAGTAGAATTTACCTTGCCAGACGCAATGCTAGAAGTCTGACGCCTAGTGCCAACTTGGCTCAAGAATATACCTACTAAAATCAAACTACCGCCAATATATTGAGGTCGGGTAGGGACTTCACCCAAAATTAAATAGGCTGCTATAATTCCCACGATTGGGCCAAATGAGCTAATTAGGGAAGCTGTAGATACAGTGGAAGTTTTCAAGCCTTTAACCCAAAAAGACTGGCCTAGCACCACAATCAACCCGCCATAGAGAAACATCCACTGCCACAAGAATGGTGAGAGAACATCAGCGAAATGATCCCTGCCATAGAGGACTAAAGCAAGAAAGAAAAAGATTACAGTTCCAAGTGCAGTCCGAAAAATGCTATGGATTCCCAAAGGAATCTGCGAAAGGTGTTTCTTGCTAATAATCGTAGAAGCGGCTATAGCCACAGATGCGGCTGCGGCTAAAAGTTCCCCTATGCCTAAACCGAAACCTCCCATGTTCATCATGGTTTCTGTTGAAGGCTGAAGGATAATAGTTAGGATAACGCCAACAAAAGCTGCGATCGCACCAAGAAATTCCCAAATATTTACCCGTTCTCTTAATAACCAGACTGATAAAGCCAGAGTTAGAGGCGGTTCCAAGCGTCCCACCAAGATGACATTGTTCACCTCTGTGAGTGCCAGTGCCTGGAAAATTAAACCAGGGGCTAACGCTCCTGATAAAATAGCCACTGCTGTTAGACTGACCCAATCTTTCCTTGAGAGTTGCTTCAAAGTAGCTTTGTTCCACTGCCGCCCATAGATTAGGATCAGAAGTATCAAGGCGCAAAGATTTCCCACGAATAAAACATTACACAAAGAAATCGGATTGCGATTGCCAATAAAATGTTGAGCACCAATTTCTGTTAGTTTCCGGGTAACAGCGCTAGATGCTCCAAAAATTAGCATTGCTAGCCAAAGATATGTTTGTCCTGAAATTCTATGGATTTGGCGATGTGGTCTTTTGGATCTAGTCACAATAACATCACTGCAATGAAAGCATTGCTCATCATATTAAGTTATCCTCACGCACTTCAAAATGAGGTTTTGTTGAGAAAATACTTAAATTATCCTGTGACTTTGAGCAACCATGATTACCTGAGAAAATGCTGAGAATTCACTAAATTTTCTCAAAGGATAAATTCATGAAAATAGTGGCTTAGTTTCAATCAGCTCTCACTGCCATCTGAGATGCTTGGGATGTTCAGGATAAAACAAAAAAGAGAAGTAACAAATGAAACTCGCACCCTTACTTACAAGTGTAGCCTTGGTTGGTTTTTTCACAGTTTGGGACGTACCATTAAAGGCGATCAATCCCTCATTAGTGCAGGCATCAGCAGCCGAAGAAATGTCTGTAGCACAAAAATTAGACTTGCTTACTAAGAGTAAGGGTCAAATTGGTAGTGGCGATCAACTACGTCGTTTCTTCTTTGGTGACTTGGAACCAATCGGTATCCAGGTAGGTGGTGCAGGTCATGTAGTTAACCTTTATAACAAAGCTAATGATGTCACATTCGCTTACTGTTCGCATTACGATGTGATTGTTGCCATTAAAAAAGGTAAGGTAACTAAATTTGAACCCAGTGAAGTGAAGTAATAATAAATCCACTTTCTAATTAATATTTTGCTGAAACTAGAGGAGCAATTTGATTGCATCTAGGTTGCAATATATGATGACAAGCCCGGAGCAACGGAAACGTCTCCGGCTTTACACTGTGCGTTTACACCCTAGCAAAAGTCTGATTTAGTTCTCCACAAAAAGCCATTAACTTTATGGCAGAATCAGGTTAAAGGGAAAAGGTAAAAAGATAAAACTTTATAAAGAAGGGGAAGGTGGGGTCCCCTCTGGGGATAAGGGGCAGGGGGAAAG
>CAXUOL010000929.1:0-2842 GCA_964252435.1 uncultured Nostoc sp. | reverse complement strand
CGCCGATGTAAGCACTGAGAGCATTAGCGATCGCATCTGGCAGTGTGATATTGAGGGATTGCATAAGCTAGTTATATTGTCAGCAATTAATTTAAGAGTAACGCGATCGCATCTCCCCTCAGCAATCCAATAAAAATCATACTGTGCAACAATAACTGTAGCTTAGTCGGAGTACAAAATATGGACAGTCCTCCTTCATCTTTCGACGAGCATTACACTAACCCATCAGCATCAGACAGCTCAAGATAATTACCGATACCTGACATTAACCAGCGTACAATGAACAAGTATGGCGATCGCCTCAAAGCGAATGAACGCCTAACCATATAAGCAAATCGGTGTTTATTATGCTAAACCTCTGGTACAAAAGTGCTGTCATCTATTGCATTGATGTCGAAACGTTTATGGATAGTAACGGCGATGGCATAGGAGACTTTGAGGGACTGATCGATCGCTTAGATTATATTGCAGGTTTAGGCATTAACTGTATTTGGCTGATGCCGTTTTATCCCACTCCAAACCGAGATAATGGCTATGATGTCACGGATTACTACAGTGTAGATCCGCGTTTGGGAACATTAGGAGACTTTGTAGAATTTCTCCGTCAGGCAAACGATCGCGGTATGCGCGTTATTGTTGACTTAGTAATTAATCACACCTCGACTGACCATCCTTGGTTTAAAGCTGCTTGCAAAGATCCGCATTCTAAATACCGGAATTATTATATCTGGTCAGAGGAAAAACCTGCTGATGCCGACTCAGGAATTATTTTCCCTGGCTATCAACAGAGTACCTGGACATATAATCAGGAAGCCGGAGCCTATTACTTTCATCGCTTCTTCGAGTATCAAGCAGATTTGAATATTGGCAATCCTCAAGTTCGGGAAGAATTCGACAAAATTATGGGATTTTGGCTCCAACTGGGGATTTCTGGCTTTCGAGTTGATGCAGCTCCGTTTTTAATTGAGTTAAAGGGTATTGAAAAGCAGACAGATATTAAAGACCCTTACCATTATCTGCAACAGATGCGGAACTTTCTTTCCTGGCGACGAGGAGATGCGATCGTTCTGGCAGAAGCAAATGTGTCAATGGAGGATGTACCTAAATATTTCGACGATGGCGATAAGTTGCAGATGTTGTTTAGCTTTATCGTTAATCAGTATCTCATGCTTGCCTTAGCTCGTGAAGCAGTGGCTCCTCTTATAAAAGGATTGAAAGCACCACCAGAGATTCCAGACATTTGTCAGTGGGCGCACTTTATCCGCAATCATGATGAATTGTCGTTAGACAAGCTCTCGGAATCGGAACGAGAAGAAATATTGACCAAATTTCATCAGGATAAAGAGCAGGTGTGGATTTACGATCGCGGTATTCGGCGTCGCTTTCCACCTTTGGTTCAAGGAGACGAGCGTCGTATTCGTCTGGCTTACAGCCTGATGTTTACTATGCCAGGAACGCCAGTTCTGAAAGCGGGCGAAGAAATTGGCATGGGGGATGACTTATCGTTGAAACAACGCGACGCCAGCCGCACCCCAATGCAATGGTCAGCCGAGTCTAATGGAGGGTTCTCAACCGCTCCTAGCGATCGACTTATTCTCCCCGTCATCAAAGAAGGGGAATATGGCTACCCACACCTGAATGTCATTGCTCAAAGAAGAGATCCCAACTCACTTTTAAACTGGATGGAACGAGCAATTCGGATGCTTAAAGAATGTCCAGAGTTTGGTTGGGGAAGTTGGGAACTGATTGAGACAGATAACTCAGGAGTGTTAGCTCTACGCTATCAGTGGCGCGATGGAACTGTTGTAGCCCTTCATAACCTGGCAAAAGATGGTTGTACAGTAACTCTCAAGTTCAGCGGCAAGAGCGAACCCCATTGGATTGATTTGCTAGGAGATAAACCCTATGAGCCGATCAAACATCCAGAAAGCGGCATACAACTTGAAGGCTACGGCTACCGTTGGGTGCGTGTTGGTAGGGAACGCCTTTAAATAGGGGTTATAGCGATCGCCAGGTAGATTAAGACATAAAATAGGTGTTTTTCGATGTTTTTGTGCATGAATTTTTGGCTCTTCGGTAGGTGTTATGCGGAAACTTTAATTAAACCCTAGAATTTTCCTTTAAAATCAAAGCTTACAGGCGGTTATGTCCTCAATTTAAGTGCCAGGACTCAAACGTTAGTTCTATTTTCCCAAAATTATCGCCGATATTCGTCGCCACAATCGCCGATTAGCTGGTACAAATCGCGTGATTGGCGAGATACTGCATTGATGCGATCGCGATCGTCTTCATCTAAACTAAAACTAAATACTTTGGCGTTATCTTCTATATGTTCAGATACACCAAGTCTGGCACCAACTATCACACCGCCCACAGTTGGCTGATCTAAAATGTAACGCACTGCCACATTGGAAATGCTTACCCCATGCTTATTAGCAATTTCCTTCAGGATAGCCAGCAACTCTTGAAATAATTGCCAACCACCCCAAGCATCGATCATATTTTTATATTTTTTCAAACTAGCAGTAGATAGATCAAAACCTCGCGGTTCCGGTTTACCCACATAGTTTTCTGATAACAAACCGCCGCAAAGTGTACCGTAAGTAAAAAGCTTTATGTCATGCTGTTGACAAAATTCCACCATATTAACTTCAGGACGGCGGTCAATAAGGGAAAATTGCACTTGGTTAGAAACAATTTTGATCCCTGCTTCAGTAATAATCTTTAAGTTTTCCGTGTCAAAATTAGTTAAACCTAGATGCTTAATTTTACCCTCAGTCTGAAGTTCTGCCATATATTTGAGGGCATCCAGGTAATTTTTATCCTGATATTCCCACCAGTG
>CAXUOL010000928.1:0-2849 GCA_964252435.1 uncultured Nostoc sp. | reverse complement strand
TGCCCCCTGCCATTCTCGCTTGGAGAGTTCTTCTATCGGCAATAAACTGGCTTCAATCTCCTGGCGCACAACGTCTGTGATTTCACAGTTGCTATTGAGGCAATCGATAAGCAACTGATTGGCATTGTAATATTGTTGTAATACTTGTTGTTGCTGTGGACTGAAGTGCCAGTGATGCTCAATGTTTCGATGCTTGGCGATCGCAGTTTTTAACTGTTCCATCCAAGCAGCATAACTTCTTTGCCACCATGTCTGAAACCTTTCTCTACTTTGTTCTGCATCGGGCAGTAGGTCTTTAAGTTCTTGTAAAGCTTGATGTAAGCCAGCGTCTTGAACGATGGCTAAAGCATAACTCAGAGCATCGTTGCAGGCATGGGCATCGGCAATAGTGCATTCCCTTACTAGGTTATCTAATGCCGCATCCAAAAAAATATCTTGATCGATGATGCAGACCAGGGCAAAGTGCGGGGTAAGGTGCGGAGTTCGAGCCAGGGCAAGGTAAAACGCGCGAATTGCAGCAGGCTGGGGAGGAACGGCAAGGGACTTTTGATTTGCCCAAGTTAAAAATTTTTGCAAATATGGATCTTCAGCCACTAGGGCATCAATTTGTTGCTTCATCAACTGCACCAGGAAATCCGCACTTCGCAGCATCGCAACCGTTAACAAAAAGATTTCACGCCACCTGGGTTCAGTAACATGACTCACCAGACGTTCTAACGGTTGTTCTAATGCTTGTAAATTATGATTTGCGACGATTTGTCGAGCAGTCAAGTATTCTTGAAACGTTAAAGAAGAGAAAGAGAAAATCCCCCGCACTCGTTCTGCTAGTAATCCATGTTGCAACTCTATCGCCTGAAGTACGCTTTCACTATCTAATTGCAATTCCTCTGGCTCTGTCGAAGCATTCGGCAAATCACCGATATAGTCGCTAATGTATTGTTCAACAATATGTTGCTCAAAAAAGTAATTACCCTGCTCAAATGTCGCGCTAGCAACCTGACTCAGCAACTTCAGCTTTTGTGGTAATAAAAAACCTTGATACACTTCATCCCGCTCAATTCCTTTAGTTTCGTCCCATTTGCCCAAGAGGAGGTCTAAACATTGCTTATAAAAGACAGCTTTTTGGGTTGGGAATTTGTTCTGGTGATGAAAAACCCAGCAGGCCAGATGCAAAAACAAGGGGGTGACGGCAAGTCTCCGAAATTGTAAGTTTTCGGGGAAATATAGTTTTTCAATAAACTCAACTGCCTGTTCCTGTTTATCCTGGATGTTCATTTTTGTGAGTGCTGTAAACCACTTCTGAGCAAAAGCAACAATTTGGTCAGAGGTAAACGGGGCAATTTCAACATCTGTAAAGCGTCTGAGATTGAAAGCTTTAGCCGCCGTGCGGCAGGTGACAACAAATATATTCTTTTGATACTTTTCAGAGAATTTGCGAATCTCATTGACGACACCGATGCTCTGTTGATGTAGCACTTCATCTAATCCATCCAGCAACAGCAACACTCTGCCCTCCAACAACAAAGTTTCCAGCACAGATGGGTCTGAAATGCCACAGGTGAGGAATTCCTTGCAAATATAGTTGAGTAAATTGAACTCCCCCGCTTCTCTAGATTCGTCCGCAAAATCCCTTAAGGTGACAAAAATGGCAACCCGATTTGCTGCAAATCTACCTCGGTTGCATTGAATCGCCAGATGTTGTATAAAAGTGGTTTTACCTGCTCCCGGTTTACCCAACACCCGCAGCTTTGAGTAAGTTTCAACTGCCGTAATCCCCGCGATTTGTGTTTGGGATACTTCACCTAAACCAAAGCGATCAAATTCTTTTGATGTAAAGTTTTGCAAGTCAGCAAACTCTAACCACTGAAAGCTGGCAATTTCCTCCAAAATGTTGAGATCGATATAAATGTCGTCTATTGTAATGGGGCGACTAACATCTAATAACTGCAAAGTGCCGCACTGGTCTTGAATTTTGTCAAAGCGATGCGATCGCACTTGTTGTACTAGAGCATCAATATCTAAAAATTCAGCACCAAATTCTTTTGATTCAGAGAATTCTTCTGGAGGATTAGCCGCAATTTCGCGCCAATTTAACGACAACACCGAACAAATATCTATAAAGATATGACGCTCAACCGGACGCCCAGTAAAAAACCGCCAAATTGGTTGGCGAGTCTTTAAGTTGACTTCAAAAGCCAAATTGTCTTGTGTCCACCCCTTATGAGCGAACGCTTTTTTAGCTTGTTCAATCCCGGTGAGTGATCCTTGGAGCGATCGCTTGACCATAGAAGCTTATACACATCAAATAAAAATTCTTCAAGTTGACATTATTGCAACATACAGTTTTGGAACTACTTAGAAACTAAGTGAACTATTTTGGCTATTTTTAAATGTTAATGATTTATTTCAAGCATCTTCAGCCAACATCATGTATTTGGATTATTAGCAGTATAAATTAACTGATAAAAGTAAATTTTATAACTTTCTATTTGGTGTTATGGAAAGTTTTTGTATATCTAGTAGCTTTAGTGCTGCGGCAACTCCAAAGTTTATGTACGGTTGAGTACTCACAATTATTCTACCACTTGTGTAGGCTTGTGTATGAAGATGCGCTAAACCATGTTAGAGGTTGTTTGAAAAGTGGTATGTTGTGATTTTAATCGAATTATTACACCCCTTAATCCCCTGGGGAGATAAAGCGTAGCTTTGGCGGGGTGGGGTTCTTCGGGTTTGATAAGTAATCTTTTGTCCGCCTACTTTTAGTTTTCGTCAGCTAAAGGTAGACGGATAGTAAATGTACTACCCTTGCCTGGTTCAGATGTCACATCGATTGTGCCTTGATGTGCTTC
>CAXUOL010000927.1:0-2852 GCA_964252435.1 uncultured Nostoc sp. | reverse complement strand
CCACTTCAAAATCTGACACAGCCCGTAAACCCCGGATCAAAACTTGTGCTTGTCGTATTTGGGCATAATTGACGGTAAGACCATCAAAACTGTCTGCTTCTACATTAGGTAGATGTTCTGTAGAAAGACGGATCTGATCTAGCCGTTGCTCCACACTAAAAAGTGGCATCTTGTTAGGGTTCCGTAGTACGGCGACAATCACCCGCTCAAACAGCCGACTACCACGCCCAATGAGATCGAGGTGTCCCAAGGTAATGGGGTCGAAGCTACCAGGATAAATAGCAATCACAATTTTAAATATATCAAAGTTGTTTAGGTGATTATATTGAAAGCATTTTGTGTAACTTACTCAAATCTACCATCTTGCGCTCTCGGTAAGGATGGTAAACTCAATTGTTTTAGTGGTACAAGTTATGCTCAACTAAGCGTTAGGAACTAGACTGCTAAATTTGAATACTGAATTTTTACCTACGTCCCCACAATGTTGTGGAAGATTCAAGTGTAGTTACAGTATTCGAGACACAAGAAACTCCGTACTTAGCAAAGTGCGCGGGTAGTTAACGAACTTTTCTAGGTAATTTTTCATGGCACTGGATTTTCCCACTTTGCCTTTGGCGTTTCAATTTACTTCTCCAGGACCGATTCTGGTGAAAATAGGGCCACTAAGTATTCGTTGGTACGGCTTGTTGATTGCCACAGCAGTGTTAATTGGCGTCATCCTTTCCCAGAATTTGGCAAAGCGCCGTAACGTTAATCCTGAGTTGCTAGGCGATTTGTTCTTTTGGTTGTTGATTGGGGCAATTCCTGGCGCACGGCTCTATTACGTTTTTTTTGAGTGGTCAAAATATGCCCCAACTCCAGGAAAAATTTTTGCGATCTGGGAAGGCGGTATTGCCATTCATGGAGCGATTCTTGGTGGGGTTGTGGCTGCGTTAATCTTTGCCAAAATCAAGCAGGTTTCTTTCTGGCAACTGGCAGATTTAGTAGCACCTTCGCTGATTTTAGGGCAGGCGATCGGACGTTGGGGCAATTTTTTTAATTCTGAAGCTTTTGGCGATCCGACTAATTTACCCTGGAAGCTGTATATTCCACCAGACCATCGTCCTTTAGAGTATGTTGGTTTCGATTACTTTCATCCCACCTTCCTCTACGAATCTCTATGGGATTTAATGGTGTTTACGCTACTAATAACGTTATTTTTCCGGTCTTTATCCGGTAAGCCACGTCTGAAAGTAGGCACACTGTTTCTAATTTACTGGCCAGCCTACAGCTTAGGACGCTTATGGATTGAAGGCTTTCGCACTGATAGCTTGATGCTGGGGCCATTACGGATGGCACAAGTAGTCAGTAGTTTAGGAATTCTATTGGGATTAGTTGGATTAGCTTGGCTTTACTTACTCAAACGCCCTTTACCCGATGTAGTTTCTACTCTTAAGGGAAATGGGGAGAGGGGGGGATGAGGAGAGTTTTGAGTGCTGAGTTAGGAGTTAAGAGTTAGGAGTTATTATTCTCCCTCTGCACCTCAGCCTCATGTCCTGTTTGGGCAATGCCCAAAAATAAAAAATGCCCCAGAGTATTCTCTAGGGCTTAACCAGGGTGCATCTACCATTACTCTCTACTAGGAAAAGAGGGTGAATCCGGAAAGATACTGAAGAATTTGCCAAAAAATTTTTTGAGGGATTGCCGTGTGTTCTTTTAAAAGTGAATATACAGAAAACCTAAGTTATAAAAAAACACTATATGCTGTAGAACCATCTGTGTATATTGTCGGAGCAGGCCCTGGAGATCCTGACTTATTAACGGTGAAGGCGCAAAAATTACTGGCTGTTGCTGATGTGATTTTATTTGCTGATTCTTTAATACCCGAACAAATTTTAGAACTTTGCCGAAAAGATGCCGAGATAATTAGAACTGCGAATCAGACTTTAGAAGAAATTTTGGCGATTATGATCGATAGAGTGCGATCGCAGCACAAATCTCTAGTCCGTCTCCATTCTGGCGATCCTAGTATCTACAGCGCCATCCACGAGCAAATGCACCTCCTCACAGAGGCAAATATTCCTTTTGAAGTCATCCCTGGTATCAGCGCCTTTCAAGCTGCTGCTGCCAAACTCAAACTAGAACTGACTGTCCCTGGTTTAGTTCAAACCATTATTTTGACGCGTATTAGTGGACGTACAGAAGTCCCCTCCGCCGAAGAATTAGCCACTCTTGCAGCACATCAGGCTAGCCTCTGCCTGTATTTGAGTGCGCGTCACGTCGAAAATGCCCAAGCCAAACTACTCGAACACTATCCAGCCGAAACCCTGATTGCCATTTGCTTTCGCATTGGATGGCCTGATGAAAAAATTAAGGTTGTCCCTCTAAATCAAATGGCAGACTGTACTCATAAAGAAAAACTAATTCGCACTACACTTTATATAATCAGTCCAGCACTTTCGACAACAACAGGGCGATCGCGTTTATATCATCCCGAACATAGTCATCTATTTCGCTCATCTCATAACTAAATATTGGGCATGGGGCATTAGGAGTGCTGAGTTAGGAGTTAAGAGTTAGGAGTTAAAAGTAGAGACGCGATTAATCGCGTCTGTACAAGAGTTAGGAGTTTTGTTTACCCCCTTGTCACCTTGTCTTTGCTTGTCTCTTTTGCTCCCTACCTCCTTAATTTTTGTACTCTGTACCTCTGCATTTCGATAAACTTAACAGTGTATAAAATCCAAAATTCCAATTCGGTACTATGCCTTTAATCAAAGTGCAAACTTCTGCATCGGCTCCTGAAAAAGCTGAAATTGAGTCAATGCTTTTAAACCTATCAGCCAAGTTAGCGAAACATTTGGGAAAACCAGAAT
>CAXUOL010000926.1:0-2859 GCA_964252435.1 uncultured Nostoc sp. | reverse complement strand
CAAACAACCATCCTCGCTACTTTACAAAAACCTTCTTTCATCATCCAGAAGAACTCAGAGCAGAGGTTGAAGAAGCGGGTTTATATTCTGAAAAGATTTTAGCGATTGAAGGACCAGGCTGGTTACTACAAAACTTTCAGGAACACTGGAATGAGCTAGGTCGCCGCGATCGCCTTTTAGAAGCGATTCGTTGGTTAGAAACCGAACCCTCTATATTGGGGATGAGCGCTCACATCATGGCTGTTGCCCGTAAATAGGCGCTAAAGTAGAGCGATCGCCCTAACTAAAAGCGCTTGTTGTTTTGCCAACACTTGTTTGCATAAATCTTCAGTAATTCACTCTCACTTTAAGATAATTTAATGCTCAACGAACAGCTTTCAAGGTATCGTAAAGTAGATTGTAGCGGTTAAACCCTGCTTCATACAAAGAATTTGCCTGTGGCTGTACTACATTACTATCCTGCGGTAAAATCTTGAGTGCAGTTTCTAAATTGGGGTAAACACCAATCCCCACCATTGCCAAAATAGCCGCTCCGTAAGCAGCTCCTTCTTCGGCTTTGGGAGCAATGAGTTTTGTTTGCAAAACATCTGCCAAAATTTGTAACCAGAAGTGAGAACGTGCGCCTCCACCTGTTGCTAAGAGTTGATGCACGGGAGCGATCGCACTAATTACCTCCAATGCTGACCGCAAGCTAAATGCAACACCTTCCAGCACAGCACGAGTGATATCTGCTTGTGTATGAGCTAATGACAAATTCACGAAAGCACCGCGAGCATTTGGATCGAGGTGGGGACTGCGTTCTCCTGTGAGGTGGGGTAGAAATAGAACACCACGCGCACCAGGCTGCGATCGCTCTGCCATATCCATCAGATCGGTGTAGGATATATGCGGGGCAAATGTATCTCGATACCAACGCAGAGAACCACCAGCCGCCAGCGTTACTCCCAGCAGATGATAGCCACCATCCACATGGCAGAACAAATGTACCCGACCTTCGGGATCGGGAATTGGGCGATCGCACGGTGCAAAGATCACTCCCGATGTGCCGATACTCAAAGTACCCCGATTCAGATTGCTTGATGAGATACCCAAACCGATGGCGGCTGCGGCATTATCACCTCCACCTGCGACCACAGGTAATCCCACAGGTAATCCCACACGGGCGGCTATTTCTGATTTTAGCCGTCCAGCGATCGCAGTAGATTCGATTACCGGAGGAAACAATGCTGGATTGATATCAAGAGCATGGAGAATATCTGTATCCCATTGCCGATTCGCCAGATTCAGACAGCCAACACCAGAGGCGTCAGATGGTTCCGTTACTGCTTTGCCCGTTAACACATATCCTAGATAATCTTTGGGCAAAAGAATCTGCCATAACCGAGTGTATGCAAGTGGATCTTCAGTCCGCAACCATAGAAGCTTCGGTAGTTGAAACCCTGTGATTGCCGGATTTCCAGTGCGCTGGATCAACTCATGACGGGGAATAGCAGCTTCAATCTCAACAACAGCTTTACCAGTGCGCTGGTCATTCCACAAAATTGCTGGTCTAATTGCTTTCCCTTCTACATCAAGAGGAACCATGCCATGCATTTGTCCAGACAAACCGAGGGCAATCGGTTGATATCCGTTTAGCTGTTGAGTAATATCAAAGAGAGCATCTAAACTGGCTTCAATCCAATCCGATGAATTCTGTTCTGTCCAACCGGGTTGTGGAGTTAATAGAGGATAGCTTCTGGTTGTCTGAGCAATAATTTGCCCTTGTAGATCAACTGCGATCGCGCGTACTCCTCCTGTACCCAAGTCTAAGCCAACTACGATGTCAGTCAATTGTCCCTCCAAATTCTTAATCGTGACATATTCCTACACTGAACTGCAAGCAGTACTGAGTAGGCTTATAAGCGACTCTGGTTATTGCTTGAGACGTTAAATTTTTTCCAACATCTGCCAATATGGCAAAACTAATAAGTTTTATAAAGAAGGGGAAGGGGGAAAGGGGACCCCACCTTCCCCTTTAACCTTTTCCCTTTTATAGAACCAGCCCTTTCAAGGTGTCTGTTTTTAGGTATTATTTTTGGGATAGAATTTTAGCTGTAGAAACATGGGGTCGTCTGGAAGACTGAGTTTTTGCACTTTTCTCAAATAACTTGTCAAGTTTCTGAGGACATAAAATTGTTTCGAGAAGTCCGCGAACCATTACCGAAACCGGACGTTCTTCTACAAAACGCTCAAATACTTGACCTATAATCATTCTAGCTATTCCCCGTTTACCAACTTTATTTTTTCAACTAACTATAATTTGGGGAAAATTACAAGACCTTGAAAGGGCTGGTCCTATTACCCTGAATTGTTAAATTGACAAACTTAACTGCGAACCTTCCTGAGTTTTATTCACTTCAATCCTGGCTTGGAAGGCTTCTTTGAGGTGGGGCATGTGGGTAACGGTGAGAATGCAGGCGAAATCGGAGGCGATCGCATTAATCGCGGCAATCAAGCGATCGCATCCTTCGGCATCTTGTGTACCAAAACCTTCATCCACAATCAACAATTGCAATGCCGCCCCCGCCCGTTGCGCTAATAGTTTCGCCAAAGCTAAACGGATGGCAAAATTAATTCTAAAGGCTTCCCCACCTGAGTAAGTTTCATAAGCTCGCGTTCCTCTAGAATCGGCGATTAAAATATCTAAGGTGTCTATCAGCTTGGCATTTTTCTTGGTTGATTTAGCACTGCGACCAGCTTTTTGAGTAATAAATTGTACATGAAACTGATTTCCACTCAGCCGCGAAAGTAGTTGATTTGTTTCGGCTTCCAGTTGCGGTAACACATTCTCAATCATCAGTGCTTGGATACCATTTTTAC
>CAXUOL010000925.1:1290-2864 GCA_964252435.1 uncultured Nostoc sp. | reverse complement strand
TTCATTAACCCAGCAACGCGATCGCCACCAAAAATCCGCAGTAAGTTATCTTCTAAACTGAGGAAGAATCTTGTGGAACCAGGGTCGCCTTGTCGTCCGGCACGTCCGCGCAACTGATTGTCAATCCGGCGCGATTCGTGGCGTTCTGTACCAATGACGTGCAAACCACCGAGTCCTACTACTTCATTATGCTCTCGGTCGGTAAATTGTTCGTATTCCTGCTTAATTTGCTTATAAGCTGACCGCAATTTCTGAATCACAGGATCATCAATGGGAGCTTTTTCTGCGGCTACAGCTACCTTGTCTTCAGCTTCCAATTCCGGTAAACTGCGATCGCCATACTCACGTACTGCAATTTCTACTGCATCTTTGAGTAGTTTTTCGGTTTCTTTTGTCAACTGGGTCGGAAAAATTTCTGGTGAAGCCCGCCAAGTTTTGACTTTCTTACCAGGGACAAAGCCTTGACCACCGCCATGTCCTGTAGGCAATCCGGCTGCTCTTTGTACGCCAAAACTATCTTCGTCTTCTGGCATGACGATTCGGGGCATAAAGTATTCCCGCAGCTTTAGACGCGCCATATATTCGGAGTTACCACCCAGGATGATGTCTGTACCTCTACCAGCCATGTTAGTAGCAATCGTCACAGCACCTTTGCGTCCAGCTTGGGCGACGATTTCCGCCTCACGTTCGACGTTTTCCGGTCGGGCGTTGAGTAATTCGTGGGGAATTTCCAACTTTTTCAATAGCCGACTGAGAAGTTCGGATTTTTCTACACTAGTGGTTCCCACTAATACAGGTCTACCGAGTTGGTGCATTTCGGCACATTCTCCGGCGATCGCTCCCCACTTGCCTGCTTCTGTTTTGAACACCATATCAGACAAATCTTCGCGTCTGCGATCGCGGTTGGTGGGAATTACCGCAACTTCCAATTTGTAAATTTTTTCAAATTCTGGTTCTTCTGTTTTTGCTGTTCCGGTCATTCCGCCCAGTTTTGGATACAGCAAAAACAGATTTTGATAAGTAATTGTCGCTAGAGTTTGAGTTTCTGGCTGAATTTCTACGTGTTCTTTAGCTTCAATCGCCTGGTGTAGTCCATCACTCCAACGCCTTCCGGGTAACACCCGCCCGGTAAATTCATCTACAATTACTACTTCACCGTTACGGACGATATATCTTACATCTTTGAGGAAAAGTTCTTTGGCTTTAATTGCATTGAAAATAAAGTGCGCCCAAGGATCTTCTGGGTCAAATAAATCTGTAACTTCTAAGAGATGTTCTGCTTCTGCAAAGCCTTCATCCGACAACAGCACGTTTTGAGCTTTTTCATCAACTTCGTAATGGTCATCTTTTTTCAGCGTCAGGGCGATTTCCGCTGCTTGCAGATATTTTTCTGTAGGTCTTTCAACCTGCCCAGAAATAATTAGCGGTGTCCGCGCCTCATCAATTAAAATCGAGTCTACCTCGTCAATCACGCAATAATTGAACGGGCGTTGCACTACATCTGCCATTGATGTCGCCATGTTATCCCGCAGGTAGTCAAACCCTACTTCGCTGTTGGTGACATAAGTGATATC
>CAXUOL010000925.1:0-1190 GCA_964252435.1 uncultured Nostoc sp. | reverse complement strand
ACATCAAAGTGCCGCAAGCCTAAGACTCGCCGTCCTGCTTCCCGAACAACGGCGTAAGCTTCTGGCAATATGTCATCTAGGGTTTCGCCTTTAGCGAGCCGTTGTTTAAATTCGACGGTTTTACCTTTTAACTCATCATCGGAAAGAACCTTAATTTCTTCTTCTAAAAGGTTAATTTCAGTAACAGAAGGTTGGTATTTTTTAAGCTTACGAGCGTTGGGGTCGCCCAACAAAAGTTTTAGCATGGCAGGTTATAGAACTGAATCAAGGGGGATGGGAATTAAAGGGTCGGCATTGATTATAAACATTTAACCCAGCCCAAAGGTCTTAGTCTTGGATGGGTGTGAAATGAGAATTACCTCAAAAACAGGATAAAAACTAGCCAATCATTTAATAAACTGATTGGTTTTAACTCTTATCTTATATTTACTCTTTCTTCATAGTATCATTTTGCCCCCAGATGGGGCCAGAGAGGGAGTGGGGGAATAGAGTTAGGAGTTAAGAGTTAGGAGTTAAGAGTTATGAATTTTTCAACTCCTCACTTCTAACTCCTCACTCCTCACTTCCACTCTGCTGTCAGGCGGCGGAAATTGTAATCATTAGCACTGGGATGACAGCTGACACAACTGCCAACCTGGACGGGACGTGATAACTTAACTCCTGGATGCAAAGCTTTGAAATAACGCGAGTTGTTGAGGCGATATGGTGTTTCTTCGTCGTCTAGCTGCACGCGGGAGAAAGTCGAAAGATATTTCCACACTAAGATGCGTGGCGGATCGACTAAAGGCTGGAGTTGTGTGCCGTAGTGCTGCGAGTCTTGCAGGATATTTTTCCAAGTTTGGGTAGGTAAAACGGCTGGTGGTATGGCAATGTGACATCTGGAGCAGTTTTCTAAATATAGTTCTTGCCCCAGTTGGTATTGTGCAGGTACTATGTCAACAGTGCCAATTTCAGCGGGGGGAGTCGCACTTTGGGCGTTAGTTGCCAAGGCTAGAAGCCAGCCCATAGCTAAACTCCACGTTACAATTACCAGAAGTAAACCGAAAAATTGGCGTTTGAATTCACGTTCGGCGCTTGGCTGTAGTGCTTGGCGTTGGCGTAGCCCGCCGTAGGCATCGCAGATTTTGCGCTTAATAAAAATTGACATTCCTCACATTCCCAGATATTTAAAAGTGGCGCTTGTGCTAATC
>CAXUOL010000924.1:0-2869 GCA_964252435.1 uncultured Nostoc sp. | reverse complement strand
TGATGCTCTCGGTTGGTTTAATCACTGTGGTCTATTTACCTGAAAATTGCTGTAAGTTGAAATAAATCTGAACTTAAGTACAGTTGAATCTGAGTACTTCAGATCGCTCATCGGCGATCTTTTTGTCACTTAAAATATGGACTCAGAATTGATGACAGCTTCAAGCTGATTCCATATATTAAATCATAATAGGGGATTCTAGACCCGCGACTACGAAAGTTGACCACCAAATCTAGGATTTGGAGGGGGTTTTAAACCCGTTTATTCATCCACCAGCGATGCACTGAGCCGGTCGTTGTGTCGCACAGAATACCTTTCCTGTATTCTGGCTCCTGACTCCTGAATTCTATTTCGATAAAAAATACAGAGGCTTATATAGATGAAAACATTTCAAATAAAAACCAGCAAAGAAAATAGCAAGCTAGACATATTGGAAGAAATAGATCATTACACTCTGCTTGTAGAAAAAATTGAATCCACCCGCACCGATCTTCTAAATCATCCAGTTTACAAACAATTGGGAGATATAGCATCTTTGCGGATATTTATGGAATCCCATATATTTGCTATTTGGGATTTTATGTCACTGATTAAAACTCTTCAACACCGAGTCACTTGCTTAGATGTGCCGTGGCTTCCACCAATAGACATTAATTCAGCAAGGATGGTTAACGAGATTGTTCTAGCTGAAGAAACTGATGAAGTTACCCCAGAGTGTTACACAAGTCATTTTGATCTTTATCTAACTGCTATGGAAGAGATAGGGGCTGATAGCAGTTCAATCCGAAAGTTTATTTACTCTCTTCAACAAGGTTGTTCTGCTGAACAAGCTCTAGCCCCTCTTTCCATACCCGAATCTACAAAAAACTTTGTACTTTCCACCTTAACCACTGTCAGCAAGTCAACCCATGAAGTTGCAGCGGCTTTTCTACTAGGTCGAGAGGACATCGTACCTGCTATGTTTAGGCAAATCCTTGCCAGTTTAGAAAGTTCTCATGTATTCACCTGCAATTCCTTGCAACTTTACCTCGACCGACACACTTTTCTTGATGAGGATCAGCATGTCCCAATGGGGCAGAAACTCTTAAAAAATCTTTGTGGTGATGACCCTTTGAAGTGGGAACAAGCTTTAAATTCTGCTCACAACGCTCTCAAAGTACGCTATTCCCTATGGGATGGTGTAGCTCAGTCGATTCAGAAACAGAAAGAATCATAAGTTTAGTAGAGCCTAGTACTTTACCAACTCAAAGTTGCTGAAGGCAAGGTGAGGATTCTTGAGAAGTGAAGAATTATTGAACAATAACTCTTGATTCTCCCCGCTCCCCCAGTTTGCGTTGGCTTGGCAAACCACTAGTTACGCAGGAAACAAGACCATGAAATTAGAACTCCATAGACCAGAGTTTGCCGTCTGCTTGCCATTGGATACCCTAAGCTGGTCAACTGAACATTACCTAGAACAGTCTCACCAAGAGTTCCACGCTTCTACCTGGGTGCAACTACTAGAACTTCCCAGCCCCTTCAGTTTTGATGAAGCACTTCTACTGTGCCAACATTCAGAGGATCAATGGTTAGCTTGGATTCCAGATTATGGTGAAATTGTGCTACATACTAGCCAGTTTTGCCAAATCCGCTCTTAGTTACTAGCTCGTCAAGCGGATGCTTGACCAGTGGACTTTGTAAAAAAAACTCAAGGAGCTAGGACTGAGAATGGCTATTTTCCACACCATAAGTCTGACCCAGATGGAGTTCCCAACTGCCTCAACCTTGGAATTGCCACCCTTGCCCATACAGCGTCCTTTATTGCTGATTGGTCATGGCACTAGAGATGCACAAGGAAGGCAAGCTTTGTTAAATTTTGCTGCTGCCTATGAAGCTTTAGATCCATCGCGTCCAGTTGTGCCTTGTTTTCTGGAACTTACTGACCCGACAATTCAACAAGCAGTAGAGCAGTGCGTGGAAAGAAGCTACATTGAACTCTCAGTGTTGCCAGTGATGCTATTTGCTGGACGGCATAGTAAATTTGAAGTCCCCAATGAACTAGACCGTGCCAAGGCTAGGTATCCGCAGCTGAAGTTTCACTACGGGCATCATTTTGGGATTACTCCTAAGATTATAGAATTGTGGCGATCGCGTTTAGCAAAACTTGACTACCCTGAATACAACCCCCAACAAATTTCTCGATCTGACACCGTTCTTTTGTTTGTCGGTTGTGGTTCTAGTGACCCCGATGCCAACGGAGATGTTTACAAAATAGCTCGTATCCTCTGGGAAGGAAGCGGCTACTCCACGGTTGAAACCTGCTTCATCGCCATTACCTATCCCAAGTTAGAAGAAGGCTTCCGTCGCGCCCGCTTTTACCAGCCTAAACGCATCATTGTCCTGCCATACTTCCTGTTTACTGGTGTTTTAATGAAAAAAATTATTAAGAGTACTGCCCAACAGCAGGAGCAATACCCAAATATTTCTATGATTTGTCTGCCCGAAATGGTTCTGCATCCTCAACTATTCTCAGTACTACGAGAGCGAGAAATTGAAACTCAGCAAGGACTTGTGCAGATGAATTGTGAAATGTGTCAATTCCGGCTAATAGGGGTGAAGTGAGCGTCAGGCGAATGGTTACGGCATAGAGCCGAGATAAGTGCAAGTGTAATTCGTTCTGGAGAAACCCAGTATATGGGCATTCGTGAGAAGTTAAGGTCAAATACTGAATGGCACTAAGAAAAGCTCAACGCTATGCCCAATAAGGGATACAGTTTTAAAGCCTACTCCCACGGTTATGGCATGAGTCCGGCGGTTGCCTATAAGGGATATGCACGAATGGCACGCTTGAAAACGTGAAACCTTTGTCAGGACTGGGGGTAGGGGTTGC
>CAXUOL010000923.1:0-2870 GCA_964252435.1 uncultured Nostoc sp. | reverse complement strand
GAGCGTCTGGGGGTTTCCCCCATGAGCGACTGCTGAACCCGCAGGGTGAGGTACAGATAATTGTAGGGAACATGGCTGTGCCCTTATCGGTGTACTTCATTTACCTGAAATACACTTTAATCAGGCGTTTGTGCTTTGGGATTCTTTTTGTTGGCTGTGGCGTTTATCGCTCATTTCAGTGTACGGAAGAGAAAATCTCAAGCAGAGAATACGACGCTGTGCGCCTGGTCGTCTAGGGCTTTCACGCTCTTGCTAAGTTTATTGTAAAGACCTCTTGATTTTTATCACCGATTGTGAGAAAGTCTGATTTAATATCTGCAAAATACGGTAAACCTATCGATTTACCGTGTTATATAGCTTGACTGGAAGCAAGCGGTGGTTTTAGCTGTGCTTTAATCCCGGCAACATCTGATCGCACTGATTACAACTACAAAAGTATAACAGCCATGCGATCGAGGCATCATACCAGCACTGAATGCCGATATTACTGTCAGGAGAATCATATCAAGTTTGGATGATTACTTCTAATAAAATCTATCAATTTAGGTTGGGTTAAACGGGAGCATCCCAAATGTGTAAAAACATATTTTGTCATTGCGAGCGTAATGAAATGGAGCGAAGCAATCGCAACACCTAGACCTTGCGATTGCTTCATTCCGCTTCGCTTCATTCGCAATGACAATCTGTTATCTTAGTCAATTTGCTCTCATTGGAGTGCTCCCGGTTAAACGGCAGTGAAACCCAACATGAACAAGGATCAAATGTTGGCTTCCCGCAGGGGAACCCCCTTCTCTACGAGATGCTGTTCGCATTCGATTCTATGTTCTTCAACCCAACCTATAGATATTATTAAGTGTTTAACCGAACCTGATATCACTCTTATGCAAGTTACCTTCCAGTAAAGTAACCCCAGATATCATCTCAAATCTGGTTCGATTTCCCTGTTTCTCTAGAAGTGGGCATTTTGTGTGTGGCTAGTTGTTCTAGTTTTCAGATGCTCATGTATTCACTTATGACTAAATTTTTGCATTATTTTTTTCCAGTGGAGAACATCTCATGCAAGTAGATCCAAATTCTCATCAAGGTTCCGAGCAAGATACTCAGGCTAATAGCGAAATAGATAAACTGAAACAACCCCGTGTAGCTAGCAAACGTTTTTTTGGTAGTCACACCAGCAGACGCTCATTTCTCGGTCGTGCTGGTTTGTTTAGTGCCGCTAGCGTTGTTGCAGGAGTTTTAGGTTCACCTTTCTCCTCAAAGAACGGAGGAGATGTTGGAGATGTTGTACAAGCCCAAGCTATCAACAGGCGGTATAATAATCGACCCTTCGACTACAACAAGTTTGTTGATAAAGCCTATCGAGTACGTGTTGAAGCAGCCAGACTTGAACGGAGTATTCCCATTCCACCGCATCCGACCAACGGGGATGAGGAGCGTTATCCCAACAAAATTGGCTCTGATAGTAGGGGACTACCGCATAACGAACTAGGCGAAGTCAAGCTGGAAGCTTACAACTCTTTGACCAGAGCACTGACAACACAAAACCCGAATGATTATGAAAATATCATCTTGGGTGGCACTAGAAAGCTGGTCAATCCTCAAGGGCCCCTAGCAATTAGCCTAGAAGGGATCAATGCAGCACAAATAGCTGTGCCGCCACCACCATCTCTAGCTAGTGCAGATCGCGCTGCTGAAGCAGTTGAACTCTACTGGCAAGCTTTACTCCGAGATGTACCTCTTTCCAAGCTCCAAAACAATACTGATAACCCAAAAGTCTTGGCAGCCGTCGAAGACCTCAACAAGCTTTCGGCGTTTCGAGGGCCAAAACAAAATGGTCGTGTTACCCCTCAAACTTTATTTCGTGGTAGTGTCAACTACGTCGGTTCCGGTTCAAGTACAAGATATGTTACTCCGCCTGGGGTGCTAGATGGGCCCTATATCTCACAATTTTTGTTGCAAACTATTCCTTGGGGAACTCAGTCTGTTTCGCCATTGATTCGTACTGCTCTTCCTGGTAATGACTTTCTACTCAATTTCCAGGAATGGTTGGCTATTCAGAATGGAGGTAGTTCCGGGAAATCCATTAAATACGACCCCAAAAACCGTTATATAGTCACAGTTCGGGATTTAGGTGAGTATGCCCATATTGGCGGCCCTACATACCTGGGAGCCTCCTTGATTCTTAATAGCAACGGTACACCTTTGAATCCAGGCAATCCCTACGTCAATTCAAAGACGCAAATTGGTTCTAATGCAACGTTTGCACTGGGACATTTCCAAGCCTTGCTTAACTTGGGTAGTTCGCGTGTGATTAGAGCGTCATACTGGCAGAAGTATTATGTACACAGGATTCTGCGCCCAGAAGCCTATGGTGGGCTAGTCTACAACAACATTGTGAATAAAACTCAGTACCCAATTAATTCTGAGGTGTTTAATTCTCAAGCTTTGGCTCAGACCTTTAGCACCTTCGGTACTTATCTATTGCCCCAAGCATATCCAGAAGCATCGCCAACCCATTCTTCCTATAGTGGTGGTGCGGCTGCGATCGCTGGTGTCAATGTCACACTGTTGAAAGCATTTTTTGATGAAAACTTTATTATCCCCTCACCAGTAGTGCCCGATCCCAATGACCCAACAAAAGTAATTTCTTACAGTGGATCGCCATTAACTGTGGGTGGAGAGTTGAATAAACTGGCAACTAACTATGCTATTGGTCGCGGTCATGGTGGTATCCATTGGCGTTCGGATGGTTCCGCTGCTTTGGCTTTAGGAGAAGAGGTTGCTATTAGTCTGCTCAGGGATGAGAGACTGGGTTATAACGAAATATTCAATGGCTTCACCTTCACCAAATTTGACGGTACAAGAGTCAC
>CAXUOL010000922.1:0-2885 GCA_964252435.1 uncultured Nostoc sp. | reverse complement strand
TGTTCCCTATTAATGACTCGGCTAGAGTTCAGTTGTCATTAATTATGCCTAGTTACCGATCGCTGGGAGACGATCCTAATCATCGATATGTGTGATTCTCGTCACTTAATTGTTACATCTAAACTGCATATACCCGAATAATCTCTGAGTGACCCTATATTCACGTAGGTAAAGGAGCTAGAAATTTCACCAAGATTAAAAAATAAAGTTATCTTTAAAGACTAAAGCATTTTGTGTGGTAATGATCTTTATCTTGTCTAGCTCATGGTCGGAATAATGCTGTTGAGTGCATTCTGAGGTTGTACTACCCCTCTATCCAAGAAACAAGTTTGGTTATAAGAAAGACTGCATCAGCGTCTACTGCCAATATTTACCGAGATGGAAATACAAGTATTTAGTTAGAGTTTAAATGAAAGAGCGATCGCGCTTCAATCTACAGGAAAGTAAAAGTGCGTAGCTTGCCGCCGTAGGCATCGTGTTTTGCAACATAAATTAACAGGACTTACGCACAGGTAACGGAAAGAGGGCACGGAGAAATAAGAGTTTCAGAGAGTTCTTGCGTAAGTCCTAATTAATTAGCATCCCAAAATACTTTTAACGCCATTCACCAACTCAGCTACTAATTCAAATGATGCGGTGGTTGCAGTTGCCTTCATTGAGTAAATCACAATAGCGCGATAAGTTAGAGTTAGCAGCAGAAGTGATTCACAACTGGCAAAAAACCTAGCTTGGGGTAACGATGGCAACAGAACAAAAGCACAGCAATTATTTATCAGAAGCCGAAAGCCGTTTGCGTCAACTTTCTCCTGAGAAGTTGCGAGTAGCAGTTGCAATTATTGCTTATCTACAAAAAACAGAAGAAAGTGAAGCTACTGAACAAATATTATTAAATATTCCTGATTTTGCCGAATATTTCCCCGAAATTGAACAAAATGAAGACAAATTAGAAAATACTGCCTCAAATCAGATTGCCTCAGATGAAGAAGTGTTGCAGGCTTATTTAGCTTCTAAACAGAAATGGCAGGAGGTTTATCGTCGCCTTGCAGACTCCTAGATTTATTTCTATTTCTCAAGTCCTAGACATTCACCAAGATGAGATAAACAGCTTTGGTGGAACATCAGGTGTCAGAGACAAAGGTTTGCTAGATTCAGCACTGGCACAACCTCAAGTTACTTTTGGCGGTGAACTTCTCCATCCAACAATTCACCAGCAAGCAGCAGCGTACCTCTACCATTTAACAATGAACCATCCGTTTATTGATGGCAACAAGCGCACTGCATTTGCGGTTATGGATACCTTCATAACCTTAAATGGCTACACTCTCAACCTATCTCAAGAGTAAGCTTACAACTTGGTAATTCAAGTAGTTCAGAAAGAAATATCCAAAGAAGAATTATCTGCATTTCTGGAACTGTACTTACAGGGCAAGTAAATCGATAGAATAATGCTCTGTCCCCCCAGAGTGCATTACTTCCATGACTGCAACCTCAAAACCAGCCTTTTCCCCCCAAGAAATTGCTGCTGAAGGTCTTAAACCAGAAGAATACGCAGAAATTGTCCGTCGGCTAGGCCGTCATCCCAACAAAGCTGAACTGGGAATGTTTGGCGTGATGTGGTCAGAGCATTGCTGTTATAAAAATTCTCGACCTCTACTCAAACAATTTCCTACCGATGGTCCCCGCATCCTCGTGGGGCCTGGTGAAAATGCTGGTGTTGTAGACTTGGGTGATGGACTTCAACTAGCTTTTAAGATTGAATCTCACAACCACCCCTCAGCGGTCGAACCCTTTCAAGGAGCTGCAACGGGAGTCGGAGGTATTCTCAGAGATATCTTTACAATGGGTGCGCGTCCCATTGCCCTATTAAACTCGTTACGCTTTGGTTCCTTAGAAGATGCCAAAACCCAACGACTGTTTAGCGGTGTGGTGGCAGGAATATCTCATTATGGTAACTGTGTGGGAGTACCCACCGTTGGCGGCGAAGTTTACTTTGACTCTGCTTACTCTGGAAATCCTCTGGTGAACGTTATGGCACTAGGGTTGATGGAAACATCAGAAATCGTCAAATCTGGAGCATCTGGCTTAGGCAACCCTGTGTTGTATGTTGGTTCCACCACTGGGCGCGACGGTATGGGAGGTGCGAGTTTTGCTAGTGCAGAATTGAGCGATCAATCCATAGACGATCGCCCTGCTGTACAAGTGGGCGATCCCTTTTTGGAAAAGTCGTTAATTGAAGCTTGTCTGGAGGCATTTAAGACGGGTGCAGTTGTCGCCGCCCAAGATATGGGAGCGGCGGGAATCACCTGTTCTACCTCAGAGATGGCGGCAAAAGGCGGTGTGGGGATTGAACTAAATTTAGATAAGATTCCCGTCAGAGAAATAGGGATGGTTCCTTATGAATATCTGCTTTCGGAATCTCAAGAACGAATGCTGTTTGTTGCTCATAAAGGGCGTGAGCAAGAATTAATTGACATTTTCCATCGGTGGGGACTTCAAGCCGTTGTCGCTGGTACAGTCATCGCTGAACCGATCGTGCGAATTCTCTTTCAGGGTGAAGTAGCAGCAGAAATTCCCGCTGAGGCTTTGGCGGAGAATACCCCACTATATAATCGGGAGTTGTTGGCAGAAGCACCAGAATATGCGCGTCAAGCTTGGGAATGGATTGCTGATTCCCTACTGCCTTCTACAACTGCTGGAATCGAACTTCCAGGAGGACTGCAAAGTTGGAATGATATTCTCTTAACTTTGCTCGATACACCCACGATCGCTTCTAAAAATTGGGTATATCGTCAGTATGACCATCAAGTACAAAATAATACAGTCATACTGCCAGGGGGGGCAGTTGCAGCTGTTATGCGTTTGCGCCCCCTGGAAGAGGATAGGGG
>CAXUOL010000921.1:0-2886 GCA_964252435.1 uncultured Nostoc sp. | reverse complement strand
AAGAATTGTAGATACAGACAGTAATACACCAAATTGTTTAAAGTTCATATTGATTGTACCTATGTTGTTAAAGATGTTTTTTCATGGAAAATGCAGTAAAAATACATCTAACCAAACTATTTAACTAGTGCAGGATAAATCGCTAGAAGTTTTACTTCATTTAGAAACTAAATCGTTTTTAACTGTGGCAGAAATTAACTTAATGTAGATATAGCATCGCCTTCATAGGACTCACCTGTAACAGCCTATAGTCTTGAGATTCCAAAATGGCACTTTCTCTGTAAAATCCATGAGAGAACTCTCCTATAGATGCAAAAATAGAATTAAGCATTAATACCTTCGCTAAAAAAAGAGGTAGTCTAGCTTTTGCCGAAAAACCCAACACAAGAAGGCGGTAAATTCTCAAGCTAATTAATGCAGTAGTTAAGTGTCTCTATCCTGAAGTTACAAAAAGAATCTGAGGAACTTGTGAGGAAGTATGGTGCTTATTAAAACTTAAATTTTGTCAGGATTCAGGCTGGAGTTTGCTGGGATATCAATAAAACTAATATTAAAACTACAGAGATATTTATATCGTTTGTCCTTATATTAGACATTTGACGAAAAAGAATGTGAGGAACTTGTGAGGAAATACGGTGCTTATTAAAACTTAAATTTTGTCAGGATTCAGACTGGAGTCTGCTGGGATATCCTGACTATACCAGTTGTTAACTATCACAGTTTGCCAATGAGATGTAGAGACGTGATAAATCGTGTCTTGAAGGAATAGCAAAACCTTCGGCTAAATACTGTTATTGTACTTGTGCCAGTTTTTTTCAATCCTGTAAAACTAGTTTATTTCCTACCAAATCTGACTTAAATCCAAAACAAACCCAGGTAATAACGATTCATCATAAAGTGTTTTAGGATTATCTAATTTCTTAATTGGAATATTAGGACGATAAATAAAAACTTGGCGTTGTTTTCTATCAATTAACCAACCAAGTTGTGTCCCATTATCAATATACTCTTGCATCTTGTCTTGCAAAATTCGCAAGTTGTCGCTCTCAGAACGCAATTCAATCACAAACTCAGGACAAATCGGTGCAAATTTTTTTCGCAGTTCCAATGGTATGGCTTCCCAGCGATCGCGTTTTATCCAGGCTGCATCAGGCGATCGCACTGCACCATTAGGCAAAGTAAACCCACCACTGGAACCAAAGCCTACACCTGTACCATCTTGCTTTGTCCATACCCACAACTGCCCAACTAAATTAAAGTTGCGTTCATCAGTTTCCGAACCAGTTGGGGGCATAATGACTAATTCTCCAGCAGTATTACGTTCGATGCGAAAGTCGCGGTTTAACTGACAAAACTCGTAAAATTGATCTTCGGTTAATGCGATCGCAGGTTGCAATTGCAAAACCATTGGTATAATTTCTGTGACTACAGGTAAGTTGGTGGTCATAATTGCTTTGTGGCTACTTCACCTGCTTTAACTATAATCTTTTCACAATCTACGATGACATGAAGGTTAACTCATGAAGATTGGAATTATTGGCAGTGGAAACATGGGACGTTCTTTAGGTATTCTTTGGGCAGAACAGGGCCATCAAGTATTTTTTGGCTCCCGCGATCCTGAAAAAGGAAAAACAACGGCAGAGTTAGCAGGACGCGGAACCCAAAGTGGTACAAACGATCGGGCGGCGGCGTTTGCTGATGTAATTCTGTGGACAGCACGCAACATTATGCCAAAAGAGTTGTTGTCTAATCCTGTAGTTCTCGATAATAAAATTATTATTGATTGTAATAATCAGGATATTCCTGAAGGATTTGCTTATCCGGCAATATTAGAATCGCTAGCCGAAAAGCTTGCGAAAAATGTACCGAATGCGCGGGTAGTAAAAGCTTTTAATACGATGGCGCAGGAAGTCTTTGAATTAGCACCTGAACCACTAAAGAATTATGGAGTTTCTGTTTTTGTTGCAGGAGATGATGAACAAGCTAGAAAAATAGTAATAGGACTTGCTGAAGAAATCGGATTTTTAGCAGTAGATTCCGGTGTTTTACGTAATGCTCGATTGATAGAAGGCATGGGAGATTTTATTCGTTTAATGATGATTGGTCAAAAACAAGGTGTTTATGCAACTATTTCTGTCAATGTCTTGCCTATAGCGCAAGGACAACGCTTAGGTGGACGGCAGGCTTCGAGTTTGAAGTGAACCATCTAGAAATATATTCAAAGAACTGGCTTTGCGAATGCGTCTACATGAATTGCCCTTACCTAAAAATCTATTTCAACTCAATAATGCCAAAATTTTAGGGGTGGTTATGAAATCACCCCTTTATTCTCCTAATATTTAGAATTTACTTGCAGACCTTTTAATGGGAAGTTAATTTACTCAGAAATTTTAATCGAACTTTCAACTTGAGAAGTAGCCAATGTTGGTGCAGAGAAAATCCGTGAGTACAGACTTGATGGTTGTTGATGAGCAACAACTGGTAAAACTTGACGAGCATGGGCGGCTAATTCTACTGCTTTCACATCATAAGTCTGCGTTGCTAATTTGGGATAAAATCCGATTCCGATGATTGGCAGTAGCAAACAAGCAGAAATAAATATTTCGCGGGGTTTAACATCAGATATTACAGCATCCAAGTGCAACTCTTGATTTTGCTCCCCGTAGAACACTTGACGCAGCATCGACAGTAAATAAATCGGTGTCAAAATCACGCCAACTGCTGACAGCAGCACGACTACAACTTTGAAGCTGGAACTGTAAACATCACTGCTGGCGATACCCAGAAACACCATCAACTCACCCACAAAACCACTCATTCCGGGTAAAGCAAGAGAAGCCATTGAACCAATGGTAAATAGAGCAAAGGTTTTGGGCATTACCTTAG
>CAXUOL010000920.1:0-2886 GCA_964252435.1 uncultured Nostoc sp. | reverse complement strand
ACTTGTTGCCAACGAGAACGCCCCTGATTACCAATAATTTGATCAAAAATGTCGGGATCGAGAGAGTCCAGACTAATATTAATTCGTCGCAAACCAGCATTGTAAAGGTTTTGTGCCATCGGAGCCAGCAAAAACCCATTGGTGGTCATTGAGAGGTCTTGAGTTTGGGGGAGAGTTGCGATCGCACTTACCAAATCCACCACACGCGGACGCAATAAGGGTTCCCCCCCAGTCAAACGAAATCGGGTAAAGCCTACTGGAATAAATACTTCTTGAATTAAGGTGAGTAGTTCTTCATCAGTCAATAACTGTTGCTTGAGAATATAGTCCAGTTCTACTCCCTCTGGCATACAGTACTGACAACGAAAATTGCAGCGATCGATTAAGCTAATGCGGAGGTAGTCTACCTGGTTCATCGTTTTATTTTTATTGTCTCTGATTAATTAAAGAAGAATGCAGAATTCAGAATTCAGAAGTCAGAATCAAGACACTCTCTACAAGACTCTGCGCTATCCGCCAGTACTTCTCTACGAGACGCTGCGCGAACAACAAGCTCAGTAACCATCACACAGAATTAAATTCTGTTAGCGGTAGCGGGGCGTTTAGCCCATTCTGGCTCCTGACTCCTGAATTCTTGACTTCACAAAGGTGGTTTACCCTTTCCTACTATCTTTGTTGTAACTCAAAATACCGTACTCCCCCTTAAGTGAGAGTCCACAGATTGTGGCATAATAAGCCGATCGCATCCACTAGTTAGTCATCAATCGTGCAAGACACCGACTCCATCAACGACCTTGCTGCTGCTTTACTACAGCCAGCCGATATCAGCTTTGAACTGCCCGATCCAGAAGATGAACAGATTCTAGAGTCAGATTTTCAACAGCAGCTAGAAATAGCTTGGCAGGTATGCGATCGCTTTGATTTGCAAACTGAAATTTGGCGGGGGCGAATTTTACGGGCGATCCGCGACAGAGAAAAAGTGGGTGGTGACGGACGCGGTACTGGCTTTCTGCGATGGCTAAAAGAGCGGGAAATCAGCAAAAGTCAAGCATACTCCTGGATTCAACTGGCGAATAGTGCTGATACTCTGATTGAAGACGGTAAACTTGACCCAGGTTCTGTGAACAACTTCAGTAAACGGGCATTTATCGAAACCTCCAAAGCAGTCCCGGAAGTTCAACAGATGGTGAGTGAAGCTGCCCAAAAAGGCGATCGCATCACTAGGCGGGAAGTGCGTCAACTCAATGATGAATGGACAGCCATGTCCTCAGATTTATTACCCGAAGCAGTTAAAGAAAAAGCCGCAGATAACACCCTTCCCCCGCGCTACATTGCCCCTTTGGTGAAGGAAATGGAAAAACTGCCAGAATCGCATCAAAAGTTTATCCAAAAGGAAATAGCTGCCAATCCTGATGTGGATACCCTGAAACAGGTAACTACCGAAGCGCGTAACTTAGCCAAATATCTTAAAGGGGCGGCTCAAGTTCAGGCGCTGACGCAGGAAAATGTTGATATTGAAACAGCCTTAGAAGAAGCCCAAAGGGTCGGCTGTTTGAGCATTGCTGCTGATTTGGTAAATCAAGCATCCCAAATTGAACAAACGATCGCTAAATTGTACATGACTTGGAAACGAATCGGTAATTTAGCAGATCGATTATATGTAGATACAGGTGCAAGTACACCCAACTTGCGATCGCTCCTCACTTGCTTAGAACCTCTGGGTGGTGAAATCATGGAATTGCAACTTAGTGGTGCGACTGAACACACTGTTCGTTTGCAAATTCAGGAGACGAGTTAGGGAGTGGAGAATTGGACATTGGTTATTTCTCCCTCATCTCCATGCTCCCCCTACTCTCACAAGCAAAAAGTTGTGCGACATAATAGCAATAGCCACCTGATTCCAGGTTTTTATGTCAACCACCATCAGTGAACCCATTGTCACTTGGGAAAAGTTACCTGATGACTTTCCTTTACCCGATGAGCCTGTGGACAACATCAGTCAGCCAGCGATCGCATTTGCCCTCACTGAAAGCTTGGAACTGGCAGGGTTAATTCAGCCTCAAATACTTATTGGTACAAATTTTGGGATTTGTGCAACTGTAGATGGCAAGTTGGTGATTAAAGCCCCAGATTGGTTCTACGTCCCTTCTGTGTTACCGACAGTTCCACCAAACCAAAACCCTCGTAGTTATACCCCGAAGCTAGAAGGAGAAGTTCCGGCGATCGTCATGGAATTTTTGTCAGAGACAGAAGGTAGTGAGTACTCAATTAAAGCTAAGTACCCACCTGGTAAGTGGTACTACTATGAGCGCATTCTCCAAGTCCCCATCTATGTAATTTTTGAACCAGAGGCGGGGTGGGTGGAAGTCTATCAACTAGGTGCTTCAGGGCAATACGAACTCCAGCAACCGAATGGGGATAGACGTTATTGGATTGCCAGCATTGGGCTGTTTTTAGGAATTTGGCAGGGTGTGAAAGTAAATCGCACTAGCTATTGGTTGCGCTGGTGGGATGAAGTTGGACAATTGCTGCTGTGGGGAACAGAACGGTTACAACAAGAGCAGCAATTGCGATCGCGCATGGCCGCGAAGTTACGAGAATTAAACATTGATCCAGAGACTGTTTAACGTATCGCGCAAGTCCCCACCTTCAATGTCATAAGGTGGGGATTGTGAGCTCTTGATGAGGATTATATCTAGAATTGATTTTTTACAAAGTAAAAACAAATTCTGGATGGATGACGAATCCCCAGAATTTTCTGGTAGGATAACTGATATCTTGACCATCAATGCCATAAGCAAAAACCAAGCTAATAGGTATATGTTGCAAGAAAAAGATTTGGGTCTTGGGAACCAGGACTCCTGCCCTTGGAGGGAATGTAAGACC
>CAXUOL010000919.1:0-2887 GCA_964252435.1 uncultured Nostoc sp. | reverse complement strand
CAATCAAACTGATCCTGACATAACCTTCACCTGCAACCCCAAAGGCATTACCTGGAGTAACCACAACGCCTGTTTGTTGCAACACGTTCAGGGCAAAATCTGTGGAACCAACACCAACAGGACACTTCACCCAAAGATACATCGTCGCCTTAGTTTTGGGGATATCCCAACCTAACTCTCCTAATCCTTGAATCAGGAAATCGCGGCGGGTACGGTAACGTTGTTGTACCTCGTGCAAATACACATCTGGTAGTTGCAAAGCTGTTTCGGCTGCTGTTTGTAATGCTGCAAAAATGCCGTAATCCAAGTTAGTTTTCAGCGTCCGCAAACCTTGAATTACATGGCGATTACCCACGACAAACCCGACGCGCCAACCAGCCATATTGTAGGTTTTAGATAAGGTGTGAAATTCCACACCAATATCTTTCGCACCGGGAATTTCTAACAAGCTAGTGGGTTGATAACCATCAAAAGCTAATTCGGCGTAACACAAATCATGCACCAGCAAAATTTCATATTTACGGGCGAAGGCGACGATTTCTTCAAAAAATTCGCGGGGGGCGGTGGCGGCGGTAGGATTGCTGGGATAGTTGAAATAAAGGATTTTAGCTTGTTTTGCAACCTCGTCAGGAATGGCAGCTAAATCAATTAACCAGTCATTTTCGGGTTTAAGAATCAAGCTGTGGATTTTCCCACCAGCGATCGCCGGTCCGCGAAAATGTGCTGGATAAGCTGGGGAAGGAACCAGAACTAAATCACCAGGGTTAACGTAGGCGAGTGCTAAATGGGTTAATCCTTCTTTAGAACCCAGCAATGGCAAGGCTTCGCTATCAGGATCGAGAACCACACCATAACGGCGATGATACCAGTTGGTGATGGCGCGGCGGAAACTAGCTGTGCCCTCAAAGGGTGGATAACCGTGATTGGCGGGATCTTTCAAGGCTGCGATCGCCGCTTCTACTACTGGTGCTGGCGTTGCACCATCGGGGTTTCCCATACCCAAATCAATTAAATCTAACCCTTGTTCTCGTGCTTTAGCTTTCAGCTCATCTAAACGAGCAAATACATAAGGTGGTAGTTTTTGTATACGTTCTGCTGGGACAATCCAATTTAAACTCATAAAACCTCGTCACTCATTCCCTTGGGCGAAACTCGATTTGTAGTATCTCTACTATCTATAGGTGCAGTGGTAGAAACCATTGCCGCCATCAGCTGTTCTGGCGCGACTTTAAACGGTAGTCGATGAATATCAGAATTAGGAACTAGAGCCATTTCGGCGGCTGTTTGCAATTCGCCTAATGTAATATTCCCCAATCCCAAATCACTTAATTTTTGGGGTAGTCCAATTTCTGTGTAGAACTTTAACAACTGTTGCCGTGCCGATGCTGCTAGTTGATTGCCTTGTAGCATTTCTTCTAAACGCAGTTGCACCAAAATCCCAAAAGCAACCTTTTCGCCATGAATACTACCATGTCCTGAAATATGAGTTAAACCGTTATGCACGGCATGGGCGGCAACAGTGCGACATTGTGCCCCTCCAAGTCCCCCAACTACCCCAGCTAATAAAACAGTGGCATCTACCACTTCTCGCCAAACCTCACAACCTGGTTCTTCGAGGGCGGGAGCTGACTTTTGCAACAAGATATCTCGCAAAACCCGTGCTTGTTGCACCGCAGCAATAATTAAAGTGTCTTGCAAGTGTCCACTGCTAACTGAGGCTTCGTACCACTTAGCGATCGCATCACCAATTCCAGCTACTAAGGTACGTTGTGGTGCAGTTTTAATCAAGTCATAATCGAGTATCAATAAATCGGGACAACGAGATAGTCCCACATCGTAGAGAAAAGCTCCATCTTCCGAATAAACATTCGATAAGGCACTCCAAGCTGCACAAGTAGCCCCAGAAGTAGGAATTGTCACCACTGGTAGATGTAACTGCTGCGCGACTAATTTCGCTGTATCTAGGGCTTTGCCGCCACCAACACCGATAATGACATCAGCTTTATGTTCTTTTGCCTTTTTCTGTAAAGATTTCAGGCTAGCTTCGCAGCAATCTGCACCATAAGAAGCTTGGACAGTATGTAACTGCTGCCCTTCTAAAACTGGTTGTAAATTTTGTTGGCTGATGGCGAGAGTAGACTTACCTGCCACAATTAAGGGACGACTTCCCAAACAGGCAATCTCTGCTGCGGCTGTTTGCAACACCCCAGAACCACGGATTACTTTTGCAGGGGAAACTGTGAGCGTAAATAATGAACTAGAAGTTTGAATAGACAAAGAAGGTTGAGTAGAAAAATTATTGGGCATATAATCTCGTTTGCCAAAACCTTGATATTTCTTAATCAAATAGACTAGCGATCCAGGATAGTTGTTGCCAAGCTGGTTTTTGGATGGCTCCAACCTGACACCCGGCTGATCTGGATTTGAGCCAAGCAATTAAATAGACAAGTCCTGTTGCCGACTGATTGGGTAGTTTGACGACATTGCTTGAATCTATAAATATCCATTGACCTGAAATTCCGAACTATCAAAGTTTTGAATAACCGTATAATTAATTAACATTACCATTGTCAGATTTTCAAGAAAAGAAATCGAGAATTGATAATGTGTAGGCGATCGTGCTATTTCATAGAATTTTTAGCTACAAATATATATGTAAAGTATGCAAATATATGACCCTACAACCCCTTGATTTGCTGCAAAGAATTTTGAAAATAGCAACAGGGGCAATTAGGACAACAACTGACAAATTACAACTATCAGTACCCATTACCCCACGCTGATTAACTTTTTCCCACAGTATAACCACTAAAGTGTGAATATCTTAATCTAAAAATAACCATTAATGTATCAGTAAATACAAAATAATTTTTGTCATCCTGATAAC
>CAXUOL010000918.1:0-2887 GCA_964252435.1 uncultured Nostoc sp. | reverse complement strand
ATCAAGTGACGGCACTGGAGGCATTAGAATCAGAAATTGAGGTACTAAAGACTTATGGTACTTTTGAGCAGAAATCAAATTATCTAGACCAAGTTTCAAACCATTACGAAACACTATTTGAGCAAGAACGCCAGAAAGATCCAAAGTTAATTCGAGAAGAATACAAGCCTTATATGCAAGGGTTTGTTGAACTTGCTTTGGATGAAAGAACCCCAGAAAATATTCAGCAGGCGATGGATGTTAACCGCTTGATGTACCGGAGCATGATTGAAGAAGGATGTTATCAAAACCAAATAGCGGTTGATTTATTCAAAAGTGCTAAAAAACCTGAGATGGATAAAATCAGGGAAAACAACCGCTACTTGTATCGTGATGTTAACTATATTAAAGATAAAAAGTCGCGTTCAGTTTATTTAAACACAGGTATAACACCAAAGGGCTACTCACCAGTAGAATTATTAATTAGCCAAACCAATAAATATTTCCAAGAATCGCAGTTAGAATCGCGTCCCATCGTCCAGTTTAAAGACTTGTTCAAAGGAGTAGAATTTACACCACAGCAAAAATTTGCAGCGATCGCCGCCAAGTACGAGTTTGATCTGAAGTTCAACGCTGCGGTACGTATGGAGCGACGGCGGGAAACCGAGAAAGGGCCATCCGCAATCATCCAAACTCCACAGTCTTGCCAACTCGAAATTACTAATCTCACCCATTACGAACACCCTCTGATTTGGAAAGCCCAAACGTTGAACATTCGCCTAGACGAAATACCAGAGAAATGGCGAACTAAAGAACGCCCCCACAAATTACTAGCAGTTGCACAAATCAATGGTGAGATTGGGGAGGATGGAAAACCCGCTTACCGGAACCTGGGGACAGTTAGCCAACAATCTGTGACTGACCACAACCTCAAATCGGGGATGACCATGCAGGGATCTAAACTCCTAGAACTAAAACCAGAACTTACTAGAAGCCAAACTAAATTACTTTTCGACAAGGCACAAGACGCGGCTCTCGCATTTTATACCTCTATCCCAGAGTCAGAAAAACTTGCTCTATCCGCCGCCGCTTGGAACATCTGTGCATCCCGCCAGGATGAACTCGAAGTTGCAAGAAAAGAAAACGCAAACCCCCAAGCGATCGCGAAAAAAGTCTCTAATTTTGCTTTCGCTGCTTTCCCCAATGAGATTATTTCTCGCTTAGATAAATTGCAATTTACCGAACCGAAGTTAGTCACACTGAATAATGAAGCGAATCAATTTTTGGGTCGAGACTGGAATCCCACCGAAAAACACCCGATAGAAATTAGAGCTAGTCACCACCCAGTCGGGCATGAACGCCACGTTTCCAGACTAATGTTTGTCCAGGATAGTGACGGCGAATATAAGGAATTCGCCATGCTCGAAACCAGAACCGCACAGCTTCCCATTGGTACGAAAGCGCTCTCTTGTATGGTTGGGGTAGAACCTGCCACAGCATCAGCAACTATTGGACTACCAGGAAACGAGCCGGTTGAAATTACTATCCGTGAACTCAAGAACTTCTCTTATGCAGGACTTGTTTTTAACGCCGAACCGGTCAACTTAGAATTTGGCACTGTGCCGGTGACTGACAAAACAGTAAAAATCAAAATTGATGCTTTGACCCTGGGTGAGTTAGACAGTGATTCTGCCCAACAGTTAAAAGAAATTAATTATCTCAAAAATGGTAATCCTCTAAAGTTAAAACTTACTTCTATCTCCGAAACTGGAGATCAAGCTTTTGTCCTGGGTGAGTCTCCCAATGGAAATCTCCTCAAAATTAATAAAATTAACTTCTATGATTTTTCTGGTCAGACATTCAATGATCAAGATTACCGAAAACTGACTATCGAAACCTCAGCTTCTAAAACTAGAGATGCTGTGTTTTTAAATGGTGAACCCTTGGGGGTATTGCACTTCAAAAAAGACAAAGACGCGCTCAGACAGCTTGGATTGCTCAAAACCGGAAAACTTACACATGCCGACGCTATTATTCAAAGTAATTTTTCTGTGATTTGCGCTCAAATTGACCCTAATACCGTTGAATATCCCCAGAGGTGGACGAAGGAATTTCAGGCTTTTGGGACTCAATCAGTTAATTTTGAACAACAAGAGATGATTGAGAGTAGTGCGAAAATTCTCCATCATATTAAAGAACGTCCTACTTTCTTATTTTCGACAGAATCAAACAAGAAACTTGGAATCATGGGCTTGGCTGTTGACAACCAGAAAGCTGATACTGTAACTAAATGGTTAACTGCTCAAAAAGTTGAATGGCAGCAAGTACCAATAGAAGATGTCATCAGGGAAACCAAAAAAGGTCTAGCGGTATTTAACTTGGTTGATAGCTCCATCCCTGCCAAAACTTTAGAGAGCATGTCCAAGAAATTTGGGGCTGTGATCGAAACGGATAGTGAGTATCAACAAAGAGTTAATTCCCTCGCCACACGACCACAGTTTTTGAAACCTCCATCTCAATCAGCATTGTCCCCACCTCAACAAAGCGCTCAATTCCACCCAAACCAAGAGGTTCAAAATGTCGCCCCTCCTGTCATCAAAGGCAAACCGATTCCGATGAACTACCCTTTAATGATGCATGGTGACACCAATCCAATACCAGTAAACACTTGTATTGATGCGATGAGAGGATATGGTCGAACTCACACCACTAGAGCTAAAGAGCCTTACAAACAGTATGGATTTAAACAGGGTGATATTGCTCTGGCGACAGGCATTGATAAGCAAGTCGCCTTTCGAGTCGGTAAGCAGTATCAAATCACACCTAATATGATTGCTGACCCCGTTTATCAACAGCAATGGGCTGACATGGAAAAGCACTCACCCAAAGCATTACCAGAATTGTTCAC
>CAXUOL010000917.1:0-2895 GCA_964252435.1 uncultured Nostoc sp. | reverse complement strand
CCCCAGCCAAAATGGGGCAAAAATTCTTCTGCTGGTAACGGTAGTTTTGGCGCAACCAGCAACATAGCTGTCCAAATGAATATTCGACTGGCAAGCCATATTGCTGCTGGAAACAGGAAATCAGTTTTCCATAAAACTTTTTTTATAACTATTTGAACTTTGACCATAGGGTTGAGTGCTTCAACAAACTCCTTTGTGCATCCTTTTACCTATGGCTGTAACACAGTAATTTATGAGTAATATTTTGCATATTAAATCCTCCACCAACACAATTGACAAACTGGACAGATTAGCGGTTAATTGAAATTATTTCCTATTTGGTTACTTTTGCCAATTTTCTCGGAATTTATCTTTTAAAATATAGTATTTATAAATACAATTTTTGTCTAGTTACAGCAGTATAACAGTCGAAGCATAGGTTAGGACTATGTTGGTTGCTCAAACCTTTGATAACACTGAGTTTCTACTCAGCACTCAGCACTCAGCACTCAGCACTTTGCTATAACCAGGTAGGTAAGGTACAGAAAGAAAAAATTATCCACGTAGTGGGACTTAGACAAAAAACACCCATAAAATAGCCTCAAATCCATATACAGAAAGACTTTGACGTCGGTTTGCTTGGTTCCTTGATATATCTGGGTTTGGGCTATTTTTGAGCATTTGGTGTATTTCCCTTACTCTGTATGGGTTTGAGGCTTGTTTCTCCCTCAAAAATGTTTAAGTCCCGTTAATTGCTGTGGCAACACAGTAATGTACAGTTAGACTCTTACTAACTAGTTGAAAAAATCTGATTCTTGGTATATGTCCGATTTCGCACAAAAATGCTAGCCCGTTTTAACTGGCAACTTAGCGCAAACTGCAAGGAAACCACTGATGAGTGGATGAGGTTTAGCAGGAGTTGACGAAGTTTGCGGCACGAACAAACTTGCTAGAAAGAATGGATGATTTGGTAACTCAAAGATACGAGGTTCACCATCTTGATCTGTGCCAGAAATCTTTATACCTGCCTCAATGAAAGCATCACGATAAAGCGGATTGATTCCAAAATGACAGAAGTATTCCTCAATGGCTTTGTTGTTGCCATAGAGATCATGAGCAAGACTGTTGGGTTGGATATTAACAGTCATTTTCTCTCCTGCAATATTGCACGCAAGCGGAGTTAGCATTAATCGAGGAGCAGATGGATCAAATTCAGCACTAGTAGCATCTGCAATCTTTAATACATTACGGGCAAACTCAATAACTGCATACTGAAATCCAGCACAGGTTCCAAAATAAGGCTTGTCATTTTCACGAGCGAAGCGAATCCCTTGAAGCATTCCTTCCAGCTCATGCACATCTCCTGGCCCACCAAAGATGCCATTAAAAGGGAGCAACATTGCACTTGAATTAGGTTTGGCAAGTGTTTCTGTTGGTATCCATGTTTCTGTAACTTCTAGGTCAAGAACTTCTGCGGCATGGCGGAGCGCTGCACCTAATGTGGCTTGAGGTGGAAACACTGGATCATAATCCCCAACAACCGCTACCTTGATTGGTTCCATAGGCTCACCTCACTTGTAGTATCACAGTAGTATAATATCTTGTCTCCAGTCCTTCTAGGGGTGAAATGATCAGGGACATGTACACGGAGAAACTTCTTTGAGTCCCCGCTTCTTTGCATTAGTGTATCGATTATAGTGATTGCTGTGATTAAAGAGTCCTCAGCAATTTATAGTGGGAGTTGTCTGTAAATCCTTAAGCAATTGTGAAAGCGATTACTCTCGTTGGTTCTACTGGTTCTATTGGTACTCAGACTTTAGATATTGTCACTCAGTACCCAGATCAGTTTCGGATTGTGGGATTGGCAGCTGGTAACAATGTCGAAATGTTGGCTGCTCAAATTCGGCAGTTTCGACCGAAAATAGCAGCAATTTGCTCAGAAGAGAAATTACCAGCGCTCAAAGAAGCAATCATTGACCTCGATCCTCAACCGATTCTACTGGCAGGTGACGCCGGAGTGATAGAAGTAGCCCGTTACGGTGATTCCCAAACCGTTGTCACTGGTATCGTTGGTTGTGCTGGTTTACTATCGACGATCGCAGCGATTGAAGCTGGTAAAGATATTGCCTTGGCAAACAAAGAAACTCTAATTGCTGGGGCCCCTGTGGTTCTACCCCTAGTCGAAAAGCACGGTGTAAAATTACTCCCTGCCGATTCCGAACATTCCGCTATATTTCAATGTCTCCAAGGTGTGCCCAAGGGAGGCTTGCGGAAAATTTTGCTCACTGCATCTGGTGGGGCTTTCCGGGAATGGGATGTAGAAAAGTTAGCAGAAGTGACTGTTGCTGATGCCATCAAGCATCCTAATTGGTCGATGGGGCGTAAAATCACAGTAGACTCTGCTACTTTGATGAATAAAGGACTGGAAGTCATTGAGGCTCACTTCCTGTTTGGCTTGGATTATGACGATATCGAAATTGTCATTCATCCCCAGAGCATTATTCACTCGCTGATTGAACTGCAAGATACTTCAGTTTTAGCTCAACTCGGTTGGCCAGATATGCGCTTACCTTTACTGTATGCCCTATCTTGGCCCGATCGCATCTACACTAACTGGGAACGACTAGATTTAGTCAAAGCTGGAAATTTCACCTTCCGCGAACCAGATCACCAGAAGTATCCTTGTATGCAGTTGGCTTATGCTGTGGGTAAAGCTGGTGGTTCAATGCCAGCGGTGTTGAATGCCGCCAATGAGCAAGCTGTAGCTTTATTTTTATCAGAAAAAATTCGGTTTTTAGATATTCCCCGGTGTATCGAATGGGTGTGCGATCGCCATCAAAATGATAACCGTGCAAATCCCTCTTTAGATGACATTTTGGCAGCAGATAAATGGGCAAGACAAGAAGTTTTAACAGC
>CAXUOL010000916.1:0-2897 GCA_964252435.1 uncultured Nostoc sp. | reverse complement strand
AGTTCTTCTGGATGATGAAAGAAGGTTTTTGTAAAGTAGCGAGGATGGTTGTTTGGGTTGCGGTGTTGACCATCAATCAAATCCTGTTTAACAATCTCTACAAACTCTGGATCATCTAAATGTCCCCGAAATAATCCATCTAAGGTTGAAGCAAAGCGAGAAACTGCCGCAGCAAAAGCAAAACCTCCAGTTTTTAAGATCCGATCAGCTTCACGCAAAGCAATAATCCGATCTGTGCGCTCAGTCAGATGATACAAAGGCCCAAGTAACAGAACAGCATCAACGCTATTATCCGCCCGATTCAGTTGCCGAGCATCTCCAACTGCCAAACTAGCTAAAGGATATTCTGGTTGAGCTTGAGACAAATGTCGGGCTTGCTCTATGTGCAAAGGAACCGCATCAATGAGATGGACTTCATAACCCTGTTGAGCCAGCCAAAAAGAATAGACGCCAGCGCCACCGCCAACATCGAAAATCACTGCGGGGGGAGGCGGTAGGTAGCGGCTAATAAGTTCTTGGCTTCGGGCTAATTCCAGCAAACCTGCACCTTTTGATAACCGCTCTTGCTCCCGACCACTCGCGTAATGGATTAACGCTTCATCTCCGAGCAGATTGTTTAATTTAGATAAATCTGACATCGTGAATCTCAACTTCAATTAAATCGTTATCTTTAAGGTTATATAGCTCCCGAAGTTTCACATCACAAGCTATCTCAATAATTGTTTTTGGATGATCTCCACTTTCAGTATTATTTTTGTCTGTTCTTAAGATAAAAGCATCTCTGCCAAATATCTGACAGGGAACAATGCTCACAGAAACAGTCCCTCCATATTCTTCCTTTTCCAAACGCATGACATTTTTCGGAAGATGGTAAGGTTGATCTAACTGAATATTTAAAGTTCCAGGGAAGAATTTCATTCCCGTTTTTATCAAATAATATTCCTGGAGTTTTTCAATCCAGTAAGAAAAGTTTCCTAAACCGCTGACAACCTTACCTTTCAAGATTTTCATACATCTTTCTTTTTGTAAATAGGCTGGTAGTTATATAGATTGAACATATTATGTAGTAGCGATCGCCAAATCTATTTCCTCTTGAGTCACTTCACTAGCAAGTCGTGCAGCAATAACTTACATCAGAGGTTGAGCAATACACGCTCTCAAAGCTGCTCTTGAAAGTCGGGAGTAATTGTGGTATTGGGTAAATGATATTACACAGCAAAACGTTCTTGGTTCAGGGGAATGGTAATTAAAAACCAATATGACTACATTGTGATTGGTGCAGGTTCGGCAGGCTGCGTTGTTGCCAACCGTCTGACAGAAGAACCTGAAACCACTGTGTTGTTACTCGAAGCAGGCAAAGAGGATACAAAACCGGAGATTCAAATCCCGTCGGAATGTACAAACCTACCAGGCTCCGAGGTGGACTGGGGCTATTTCTCTGAACCAGAACCCTACCTCAATAACCGCAAAATCTTTTGTCCCCGTGGCAAAGTCTTGGGCGGCAGCAGTTCGATTAATTTCATGACTTATATTCGAGGCAATTATCACGATTATAACCACTGGAGGGAATTGGGGAATCCCAGTTGGAGTTACCAGGATATATTGCCCTATTTCAAAAAATCTGAGAACCAACAACGAGGTGCTTCCGAATACCACGGTGTAGATGGCGAGTTGAGCGTGACCGATGTCATTTCCCCATCTGCAATATCTCAACGATTTGTAGATGCATGTGTGACAATGGGTTATGACGAAAATCCTGATTTCAACGCCATGCAGCAGTCAGGTGCGGGACCTTTTCAGGTGACTATCAAGGATGGTAAACGACACAGTACTGCTGCTGCATTCCTGGTGCCAATTCTCAAGCGTCCCAATTTGACAACAATGACTGAAGCGTTAGTGACTCGGTTGCTTTTTGAGGGAACTTGCACTGTTGGGGTGGAATATCTGCACGAGAGCAGACTGCACCAGGTCAGGGTCAACAAAGAGGTGATTTTAAGTGCTGGCGCGTTCGATTCGCCCAAACTGCTGATGCTTTCCGGCATTGGCGATGCAGAGTACTTGCAAGCAATGGGAATTCCGGTCGTTGTTGATTTACCAGGTGTCGGACAAAACCTCCAAGACCACGTTTGCGTTCCTGTGCCATACGAGGCGACTCAGGATTTACACAGTAATGGCATCGCTGAAACTGGATTGTTTTTGCATAGCGAGGGTCATCTAGACGCTGCGCCAGATTTAGAGATGATCTTCGCTCCTATTTTGAGGGTACCTCCTGGCTATCCCAACTCTGGTTTAGGTTTCACGGGTATAATCGTTTTGACTCATCCCCAAAACATTGGCAGTATCAGTTTGCGAGCATCTGATCCCAAAGATACACCAATGATTCGGCTGAACTATCTGCAAAGTCAATCCGATGTGCAAAAGCTGGTTGATGGGATTAAATTAATACGCAAATTGTTTCATACTAGTGCCTTTGATGAGTTTCGAGGCAGAGAAGTTGCGCCTGGTGCCGATGTGACTAGCGATGAAGCACTCGTTGCATACATCCGAGAAGTTTGCGGTACTGTGTATCATCCTATTGGCACCTGCAAAATGGGAACTGACCCAATGGCGGTTGTAGACCCCAAACTACGGGTACATGGGGTTAAGGGGTTGCGTGTCGTTGATGCCTCAATTATGCCAACTTTAATCACGGGACATACGAACGCGCCGACAATTATGATCGGCGAAAAAGCAGCTGATTTAATTAAAGCCACTCTTCGCGTTTCACAGCAAGTAACTCTGAAGAAACACTTTGCGTGGGGTGAAAAATAGGAATCTGACTTTTCACGGGAGAGGGATTAACAATTCAAAATTCAAAATTCAAAATTCAAAATTCAAAATTCAAAATTCAAAATTCA
>CAXUOL010000915.1:0-2908 GCA_964252435.1 uncultured Nostoc sp. | reverse complement strand
GTATTCATCCCGTTTCTACAGGCATTGAACCCTCGTAAATTGGCTAAGGTATTGAGATGAATATTCATCAAGTGGTCAAATTCTTCCTCTGTTGTTTCAGCAATAGAGGCATTTATGCCAGTCCCTGCATTATTAACCAGGAAATCAAAACGATCGGTCTGCCATTTGTCTTGGAGTGACTGTTTAACTTGTTCTACAAAACTATCGAAGGTTTTGGTATTTCCAGTATCTAGTTGCAATGCTACGGCTTTTGCCTTGATCGATTCGATTTGGGCCACGACTTTTGTAGCTTCCTCAGCATTGCTATGGTAGGTCACAATAACATCGACCCCTTTTTTAGCAAAGTTCAAGGCAGTACTTTTGCCCAGTCCTCGGCTCGATCCAGTTACTAGTGCAATTTTTGGGCTGTGATTAGTCATTACCCGATCCTTTAAGTGTTTTGGGTTGATGTATTCATCTTATGAATAAGAGCAAGAGTTTTAAATACACAAACCTCGCTATTTATTGCCTAATCCTCCAAATCAAGGTTCTGCAACTGAATAAAGATGCTCTACAATAGCTGTCAGAAGATGATTAAATTAATCGAGAAATTAGGATAACCAAATAAGGCAAAAGTAAAAAGTTAAAAGGCAAAAGAAAGAAAAAGAAAATGGTTGTGAGCCGCCTGAATTTATTTATGGAACAAAATAAAAACATTTATTTCGTTAGCGAAGCGGCACGAAGTGCGATGCATAGCACGAGAAATAAGACGTTCATTATAAATCCCATAAATAAATTTAGGGGATTATCTTTTTACTTTTTACTTTTTACTTTTTACTTCTTAAGATTCTCGTTCCCAGCAAAGACTCCGCCAACGAACAGATTACCAATCAGTGTAGAGAACTGGCGGCACTGATAACTCGCCATACCCATGCTAAGGGAGACGGGTTTCATCGAACAGCGATCAATTGGCTAGATTTTGCGCGGGAATCTGCTTTAAAAAGTAGCAACAAATTCCTTGGCAAAAGTTGTCGGGTCTTCTGGTGCAACGTCAGTTTCCCTATAAATTGAAAAGAACTTTTAACCCCTCTTTAAGCGATGTAGGCTTTCGCCCAAGCAGGTTCTCCAGGTCGGGGCTTACCTCTTCTTCCTGCCCATTCTTGATGTCCGTTAGAAAACCCACGACCCTCTGAACCATCGTTTCCGGTGCGCCACGTTCTTTCATTTGCGCCTCAAATGCTGATTTCTCAGTAGGTGTATAATCTACCTCCTTACCTGATAAGTCGGAAAGGGTAGCTGCAACATCATCAAAGGAATAGGACTCACTTCCTGTGAGTTTGTAGATGCGGTTACCGCGATCGCTCTCTAACAGTACATTCGCAATGGCTTCTCCCATTTCGCTTCTCAGGGCAAAAGGAACTCTTCCGTGACCGGTCGGTAAGTAAATACCCGTATCAAAAACTCTTGACCCTACGAACTGCCCAATGGTGTCCATATACAAGACATTGCGAAATATGGCATAGTTCAACCCACACTCCTTGATGTAATCTTCCGTCTGAAAATGACCCTCCATCAACTTGTTTGCCAAAGTGTTTCTGTCTTTCAACGTTCGACTGGTGTAGGCGACACATTGAACCCCTGCCTTTTTTGCGGCATCCACGACATTTTGGTGTTGCTTTATGCGGTTATTTTCATCCGTTCCGGCGATCAGCAAAACCCTTTCAATTCCCTGCATGGCCTTGTCGAGTGAAGCAGTATCATCGTAGTTGCCTACGCGGATGTCTACCCCTTTTTCTTTTAAGTTAGATGCCTTGCTTTCATCACGTACAAATGCGGCAATTTGGTTGGCGGATGTCTTATCCAGTAGATTTTTAATGACTGCTGTGCCTAGCTGTCCATTAGCGCCTGTAATCAAAATCATGGTTGCTCTCCTTGCTTTAGTTTTACGTTAAGATTGCCAGCATCATTATCTTTTCAAAGCGAGTGATCGTTTTATTTCAGCAACGCTGGCTGAAGTGATATCGAGCTAATAAACGTGGTGCAGCGGCAAATAGCTAATTGAGTATTGTTTTGAGTCAATTGCTCAATTTCGGAATTAATTTGTTCGAGGCGTTTATCCAAGTAATCAAGATGTGCTTCAATATCAGCCAATGCTTTACCAAGAGCGCGTGTGCGACGATTTTTCTCAGCAGTATGCATAGACACTAATTGTCTTCTACGACTAATTAATTCGCTCAACTGACGTGCTGATTCTGATTCAATTGCTAACACTTGTGGTTTCATGGCTTCACTAAAGTGTGCCAAAATAATTGCATCAATGGCATCGGTTTTAGCCAGTCGTCCTGTAGCCTTAGCAAAGTTTCTTCCTTGACGTGGGTTGATTAATGCTACTGGTAACTGTGCAGCTTGTAATTGAATGATTAGTTCTGTTTCTAGCCCTCCGGTTGCTTCCAGTACAATCAGATGTAAATTGTAGGATTTGAGTTGCTCAACTAGATTTGATATTTCGATTTCTGTGTTTGCCACATTGAGTGCTTTACCCATTGGACGGATATAAACATCCAACGTGGCTTTACTCACATCAATGCCTACCCATTGAGCAATGTTTTCCATTTTTCACTCTCACAGATTAAATTGATGTTGGCAGATGTTCATCCCCTTGATTTCACTCATCGAAAGCCCGATACGGACTGTATCCTTTAAATACTGAGATTTAAAGTTCTTCCCTGGCGATTGTTCGAGTTCTCTCAAAGAGATTGTTGTAGTGACCCATGCTACATAGCGGTCTTATTTGACCTAGGTTGGGACGGTCTACTACTTCTCTTAAGATACAAGGTTGGGTGGAGCATAGCGCATTGGTGTCAACTTAAGAAGATACAGCACTTGCGTCTATTATGAGGTACACTAGATTAAAATATAAATACTTTTA
>CAXUOL010000914.1:0-2909 GCA_964252435.1 uncultured Nostoc sp. | reverse complement strand
ATGGCGATGAGAATAGCGTATCAATTGAAAAACAGAACTTTGCGATCGCCAAAATAATAACTGCGTTGGCGTAGCCCAACCCAGGCATCGCCAAATCTATAATTGCAAACACAAAAATAATAAATGCGTTGGCGTAGCCCAACCCAGGCATCGCCGAAATAACAAATGCGTTGGCGTAGCCCAAACCAGGTATAGCTAGATTAACTCTTGATTATGAAAGTAAAATGAAATTATCCTCCACCTGAGCTACATCATGGTTGTCCCAGAACTCGAACAACAACTCCTTCAGCTTTCACCTGACGATAAATTGTATATTATCCAACTCCTGACACAAAGCCTGACTACACACAATAACAACACCCAATCTGTGCAAACAAGCAAAATATCAGAATTATTCCGTCAATTTCCCGTGGCTGAATTACCCGAAAAATTTGACCTTACTCAATTACTAAAAGCCCTCATTGAGTCCCTACAACTAGCAACTCAAACCGAAATAACAGAATATCCTTTGCCTCAATTTTATGGATGTATCCAAGATGAAACCTTCTTTCGTCATCCCCAAGGACAACAACCAGAACGCGAACCAATCCTGTGAAATTCCTGCTCGATACTAACACCCGCATTATCTATATGCGTGGTAAAAATTCCACTTTAAAACAGAAACTAGAATCTACTGCCACTAAAGATATTGCCGTTTGCTCAATCGTCAAAGCTGAACTATTTTATGGTGCAATGAAAAGTGCCAATCCACAACGGAATCTTACTTTACAACAACAATTTTAGCCCAATTTACATCACTACCATTTGACGATTTAGCAGCAACGACATTTGGAACAATTCGCTCTCAACTGGAAGCATTAGGTACTCCCATTGGCGCGTATGACTTACAAATTGCCGCCATCACCTTGACAAATAACTTAACCCTCATCACCCATAACACTAGAGAATTCCAACGCATTAATAACTTGTTGATTGAGGATTGGGAGATATAGCGATCGCTAAAATCACAATTGCGTTGGCGTAGCCCGCACTATTTTGTAGGATTGATGTCTGCGGCGATTACTCTATTAATTGAATTAGATATTGACTAAGATTATGTAATAGTTTTTTATGCCTTTCTGTTGATATTGTGCCAATTGAGCCAATTATACTGTTACGAGTAATGACAGCTAAAAAACTTAATCTAATAACAGATTGACTAACTAAACCACTGGATTGAAAATCATCATCATTAGGTGAAATGATTTCTGGCTAAAGCCACTTATCGGCTTATCCCCATGTCTGAAGCCATTTGCTCTGTGCCTCGTTTTCCGGTCAAAGTTAGGAATATATTGTTTTAACAAAGTTTAGGGGTTTAATTCCCCTGCCTCTACAGGCAGAACGTTTTGAGTCGGTGTCTAAATCCCCGTCACAAAACTTAATTACGAATTACGAATTACGAACTTGTGCCGAGCGAAGTCGAGGTATTACGAATTATTTAATTGTGGGTTATATTCTTTAATTGATTCTATAGCATATTCTGGTTCATCTTCTGCATAACATTGATTGAAGTTATTTAAAGAGAAAGATTGCCAATTTTCTCTTTCTTCTGTATTGGTTTCTAAAACGGTTACATCTTCGACTTGTGGAAGTGTTGAAGATTTAGTGATTAAATATTCGGCATAATGTAAAAGTTCAATTTTCAGGGAACTGGGCAAATTTTCTATGATTTTCCATAGGGCTGTTTCGGTACTCATAATTACTCCTTTTGGAATTTAGAAAGATTAATATTACTTATTATTTTGATTGTAAGGTACAAGATCGGCAATCGCACTATTTTGTAGGAGTGATGTCTGCGACGAGGAAGGTGATAAGCCTAACGGCATAGCTTCTCTACGAGACGCTCCGCGAACGCTTACCGCAAAATCAGTATATTGTCTGTTCACAAGTAAAAAATACTCATCGACGAGGTTCTTTCATTGTCAGAAACACATCATTTGTGATGAAATTCTACACTTTTCTGGAATTTAGGGTGTTGGTGTTGAATTTTTCTTATGATCTAGTTGCGTCTCACACCCTTACCCATGAACGAACTGCGTCAGCAAGCCTATCTCAACCTCATTCAACGCCTGTTGAATTGCCGTACTAACGATGAATTCCAAGAAACTTTGGCAGCAAACCAAGAATTAGTAGATATTGGCTTCTTGCAGATAATAGAAGCAGAAGCACAGAGGTTTTCACAGCAAGGGGATGAGACGACAGCGAATAGGTTGCAAAGTTTGGCAATGCAACTAGGGGAAGGGTTGAATCTAGATAATAAAGTAGATTTGCAATCTCTCAGTGAGGAGGAGATACAGACATATTACCAATTTTTGACGGAGGTACTACAAGCAACCGCAGACAGTAATGGTAATTCCCAGGTAGTTTACCCCTTGCTGGCTAAGAATACAGACAAACTTGACGGAGTGTTAGCAGAAATATTGCGCCGTTGGGGGACAAATAGACTTGGGGAAGCGAAAGTAGATGAAGCGGAAAATTTAGCAGCAGATATTGTCGCATTTAGCAATCTAATTCAGCAATTCCCTTTGGGCAACAAAGCCAGCAATATAGAAATTGCTATAACTGGTTATGAAGTCGCGTTGACAGTCTACACCCAGCAAGCTTTTCCCTATGAATGGGCAAGCACGCAAAATAATCTCGCTACTGCTTACCGTAATAGAATACTAGGGGATATAGCAGATAATTTAGAGCAGGCAATCGCTTGTTTCCAAGAAGCTCTGAAAGTCAGAACTTTTGATGCTTTTCCTTTTGATTGGGCAGGTACGCAAAATAATCTCGCTAATGCTTATAGTAAAAGAGTCAGAGGAGATATAGCAGATAATTTAGAGATGGCGATCGCTTGTTACGAAGAGGCTCTGAAAGTTTATACT